>CAJQJT010000300.1 GCA_905478725.1 uncultured Pseudomonadales bacterium | reverse complement strand
GCTTCTTGAGAACTGTGTGCAAAGCCCCAGCCGGTGTCGGGATGCTTCCCGTAAACCAGGTTTTGGAGGTGATGCTGAATATACTCAGTCGTGCTTGCGGGGTTTTCGCCTGCCATCTGTGTCTCTCAACTGGTTGGTGCTCAACATTAAATCGAGCGTTACTGTTAATTACGTGAGTTACTTAACTATGTGCCTAGCGCTTTAAGACTGTATAAATCGAAAACCACTGCACCAAAATCATTGTTACAAAACTGCTAAACAGCGCGCCGACACTAAGTGGGCTAACCATCAGAAAGGTCGTGGTAAACAACACCGCCGATAAAACCACCTTTCCCGTCTCACCCCAGTACATGGCGCTGACAATTGACTGCACTCTCCTGGCGCCTGCATATCTAAAGGCCTGTCGAGCAAACCAAGCTTGCGGAATAATCTGAATCAAACCGCCTAAAAAAACTGAATAGGCTATTACCGTATTCCATCCCAACAGTGCCGCTGATACAGGTAGCAACAGAGCTAACTGATAGAGCGCGACTTTCTTAACGGCTGGTAGTGAAATGGTCGTCATCGTATCTCTTCGACACCTTTTCTTGCTGCTCTTGCGGGGAAGCCTAACTGGGCCACCCTCAAAGGCTGCGCATTATAGGTATAGTGGTGGCGATATTCAATAAGGTAACGAGCCTATATGGTCGAAATTGGTCAGCTGGATAGTTCCAACTGAGAGCTTATTTGAGATGATCGAGAATTCCGTCTAGTTCGTCGACGCTGCTGTACTTGAAAATCAGCTTGCCTGCACCTTTGGCGCTGTGCTGAATCGTCACCGGAACGCCAACTTTTTCAGAGATGTCATTCTCTAAGCGTTTTATATCTGGACTGCTGTCAGCCTCAGCAGCTGGTAGATTATCTACTCCTGATTGGAGTTTTTTTACCAAGGCTTCAGTTTGACGTACGGTCATGCCGGTGCCGGCAACGGTTCTCGCTGCATTGACCTGCATGTGGCCCTCTAGGGCAAGCAAACACTTGGCATGGCCTAACTCCAGGTCACCACGTTCGAGCAGTTGTTGAACCTCTAGTTCAAGACTGGTGAGGCGCATGAGATTAGTCACAGCTGAGCGGGATTTACCCACGGCATCCGCCACCTGCTGCTGGGTGAGCTGGAATTCCTGCTGCAATCTCTGCAATGCCAGACTTTCTTCCATGGCATTTAAATCTTCACGCTGAATATTTTCAATCAGCGCCATCGCGATGGCGGCCTCGTCTGTCACTTCACGAACAATAACCGGAACTGTATCGAGCCCAGCCTGTTGCGCGGCCCGCCAGCGACGTTCGCCGGCAATGATTTCATACCGCTCATCAGCTAACTGGCGAACTACCAAGGGCTGCATAATGCCCTGACTGCGAATTGATTTAGCCAGCTCTTCAAGCGCTTCCGCGTTAATGTCACGGCGCGGCTGATATTTACCGCGCTGTAAAAGCTCTACTGGTAACTGTCGCAGCTGGCCATCAGCAGCGTTCGAGGTCGGCGTATCAAGGGCGTCAAAGTCCGCATCATCGCTCATACCCAGCAGTGCATCTAACCCCTTACCTAAACTCTGTCTTTTTGTGGCCATCGGTCTATTATCCTGCTGTTTCGGGTTGCTGCTGCTCGGTTTGCGCTTTTGCTTGACGGAGAATTTCCCCAGCAAGAGCCAAATAGGCGAGCGAGCCTTTTGAGTTTCGATCATAGGCCAGAGCGGGTAAGCCGTGGCTTGGGGCTTCAGCAAGACGAATATTACGCGGGATACTTATCCGGTAGACGCGATTACCAAAATATTTTCGCAGCTGAGCCGAGACCGCATTGGTAAGACTGTTGCGCGGGTCATACATGGTGCGCAAAATACCTTCGATACGAAGACTGGGGTTAATCAATTTAGCGATCTGCTTGATTGTATTGTTGAGGGCCGAGAGGCCTTCAAGAGCATAGTACTCACACTGCATGGGAATAATCACGCCATCGCTGGCAACCATGGCATTCACCGTGAGCATATTCAACGAGGGTGGGCAGTCGATAATTATATAGTCGTAGTTGCTGGCGACACGCTTGAGAGCATGACGTAGTCGTGTCTCGCGGCCAATTTCTTGCATCAACTCCACCTCAGCTGCCACCAGATCATCATTCGATGGTAGCAGATCAATCTTAGCTTTAGGGCAGGGCACGATCGCATCTTCTATGGCGACTTTTTCGGTTAGCACGTGGTAAACACTGGTTTTGCATTTATGTTTATTGATGCCGACACCCATGGTGCTATTGCCCTGAGGGTCCAGATCAACTAAGAGAACACGCTGCTTGTAAGCAGCCAGTGAAGCGGCCAAATTTACGCTAGTGGTGGTTTTACCCACTCCGCCTTTCTGATTTGCGATTGAAATTATTCTCGGCACTGGACTAACCTTTATGCTGTTTTATGATTGCACTTTTATCATTGTGCCATGGGCTGGAAGATGGAAGGGCTGCACAGTGGCGACTGATGACGATCAAGTGTCGCTCGCCGTCAACACCGGGCACCTGCAATGTATGTGAAGCCTCGACCTTATAGTCTTTGCCGACCTCGCTCAACTCCGATTGCGGAAATTTGCCTTTCATGGCCAGAAATACACCCTCTGTCGCCAACAGGTGAGTGCACTTATGGACCATATCCGCCACCGAGGTAAAGGCCCGGCTCAACACCGCATCATAGGCCATTTCAGGTTTGTATTCTTCAACTCTGGAATTAACCTCTATGAGATTATTTAGACCTAGATCACAGCGCGCCTGAAACAAAAACCGGGTTTTCTTGCCATTACTATCAAGCAATGTGAAATGTCGGTCTGGGCACATAATGGCCAGTGGTATACCGGGCAAGCCGGCACCGGTTCCCACATCAATTAGCCGCTTGCCAATCATGTAGGGTAATAGGGTGAGACTATCAAGCAAATGCAGTTTTATCATCTGCCCTGGATCGCGAATGGCGGTCAGATTGTAGGCTCTATTCCAGGTGATCAGTAGTTGCAGGTAGGCGAGGAGCTTGTCGCGCTGCTCAGAACTGTATTCCACTCCCATCTCCTGCATACCAGCCTCAAGGATAGGGGCCAGATGGTCTTCAACGGGCAACTTAAGCGGCATGTTTTTTCAACTGCACAATTAGTAACGAAATAGCGGCCGGGGTGACGCCGGGAATTCGGCTTGCTCTGGCCAATGTTTCTGGAGTGGCTTCAGAGAGCTTTTGCTTTACCTCGTTGGACAGACCTTTGATCGACTGATAGTTAAAACCAACAGGTATCCGGGTCTTCTCATGGCGCCTTAGTCGATCAACTTCATCCTGCTGGCGGGTAATATAGCCAGAGTACTTGGCATCAATTTCTACCTGCTCGGCGATCTTATTGTCTACCTGATGCTCCGGGTAGAGGGAGCCAATAATTTTGTAATCAATCTCAGGACGTTTAAGTAACTCGAACAGGGAGTACTCATGAGAGAGTTTATTTTCAATATGGGCAGAAAGTTTTTCAGCGGTATCGCTGGCAGGTTGAATCCAGGTACTTTTTAAACGTTGACGCTCAAGCTCAATGGCTTCGCGCTTTTCACTAAACTGTTTCCAGCGGTCGTCGTTGACCAAACCCAACTCGCGTCCCTTTTCGGTGAGGCGCATATCGGCATTATCTTCCCGCAACAAGAGACGATATTCCGCACGACTGGTGAACATCCGATAGGGCTCTGTGGTGCCCATGGTAATTAAATCATCTACTAGAACGCCAATATAAGCTTCGTCTCTACGGGGGCACCAACTCTCACGGCCCTGAACCTGCAAGGCAGCATTGGTTCCCGCTAGCAAACCCTGTGCTGCAGCTTCCTCATAACCGGTTGTGCCATTGATCTGACCGGCAAAAAACAGGCCGTTAATTGCTTTAGTTTCCAGCGAGTATTTAAGATCTTGAGGGTTAAAATAATCGTATTCAATGGCATAGCCGGGACGGGTAATATGGGCGTTTTCAAAACCAACTATTGAGCGTACCAGGGATAACTGCACGTCGAAGGGCAAGCTTGTGGAGATACCATTGGGGTAGAGCTCGTAAGTATTTAATCCTTCAGGCTCAATAAAAATTTGATGCTGGTTTTTGTCGGCGAAGCGCACCACTTTATCTTCGATCGAGGGGCAGTATCTAGGTCCAACACCGTCGATCACACCAGTGTAAAGTGGCGATCTATCCATGCCGCCCTTGATTATGTCGTGGGTCTGGCTATTGGTGTAGGTTATCCAACAGCAGGTCTGTTTTGGGTGTTGAGCAACGGAGCCAAGGTAAGACATTACCGGCTCTGGTTGGTCGCCCCACTGTTCCGGCAGCTGACTAAAATCCACACTGCGGGAATCGATGCGCGGCGGTGTGCCGGTCTTTAAGCGCTCAACCCGAAAAGGCATAGAGCGCAGACGCTGAGATAAGCTCAGGGCTGGAGGGTCCCCGGCACGGCCAGCGGAATAGTTTTCCATACCGATATGGATCTTGCCTGCGAGAAAGGTTCCTGCAGTGACGACCACGGTTTTGGCTTTGAAGCTGAGGCCCATCTGTGTCACGACACCGGTGACACGATCACCCTCTAGGATTAAATCATCCACTGCCTGTTGAAAAATGGTGAGGTTTTCTTGGTTCTGAAGAATATCCAGAATCGCCGCTTTGTACAAAACGCGATCCGCTTGTGCACGAGTGGCTCGCACTGCGGGACCTTTGCGGGAGTTAAGCACTCTGAACTGAATGCCACCAAAATCTGTTGCCGTGGCCATCGCGCCGCCAAGGGCATCAATCTCTTTAACCAGATGGGTTTTACCTATACCGCCAATGGCAGGATTGCAGGACATCTGCCCAAGAGTTTCAATATTGTGAGTCAGCAACAGGGTTCGGCTCCCCATACGAGCGGCAGCCAAGCAGGCTTCTGTGCCGGCGTGGCCTCCGCCAACAACAATGACATCAAAACTATCGGGGTAATTCATAAAACGTAATCAAGTGTTAATTTAATGGTCGGCCATTATACGTCTCGATGATCAATGTTTTGTCACTTTATTTTGTTCATTCCTTTTATTAACTTATTAAGTAATTATTTATATATATAGTATGTAAGGATTATTATTGTTGTTATTAGTTAACCTTTGTTTTGTGGATAACATAAGAAAACCTATATATAACAATGTTTTAAGGTTATTTATTCTTGTATAGGACTGTTAGTGGAAAAAGATCTGAGCTGTATTGCTAGTGTGTGCCGGTGTATAGATATAGGTCTTTTTTTTAGGGTGCCGCTTTAAGAGCATTTACTGTGGATAAATAAAAATTTTACCCACCTATTAATCACAGGTTGTTGTGGGTTGCTCAATATTCGATTGGTTTGGTGGCTTTAGTGTCGGTTTTTTAGGGTTTGTTGGGGGTATCCTGTGTGAACTCTGGGGACAGTTTGGTTGATTCGCTATCTGACCGTTGTTTTATATTGCTGCTACCCACGGCTACTTGATGCTATATCGATTATGACCACTCTGTATTTGTTACTACTCTATATAAGGTAATAGAAATGGCAATTACGGGGTTTTTTCAATTAGGCATTGAATCAAGGTGTGAATTTCATTAAACTCCCGCGCCCTGACCAACTACTACCTTTGGTAACAGCAGGTGATTTAGTTGGCACAAGTGAATTTTAGCTATTTTTCGGACTAGACGTTATGAAAAGAACATTTCAACCCAGCATAATCAAGCGTAAGCGTACTCATGGCTTTAGAGCTCGTATGGCAACTGTTGGCGGCCGTGCCGTTTTAAACCGTCGTCGCGCCAAAGGCCGTAAGCGTTTAGCCGCTTAAGTGCTTTCAGGGCTACTTATGCCCGGAGCTGCCTTCGGTAAAAATCGACGCTTACTCAAATCCTCCGATTACACGGAGGTTTTTGATAATAATAGCGTTCGGGTGGCTCACCCCAATCTCCTTATTCTCTCTGAACCCAATGGCACGGAAACGTCGCGATTGGGTTTAGTGATAGGCAAAAAAAACGTCCCCACAGCCGTTGCACGGAACAAAATTAAACGTGTAGTGCGTGAGACTTTCCGTCTTACTCAGCTACCTGTGGCCGTTGATCTCGTATTTCTCGCTCGAAAAGACTTAGGTAAACTGTCCTCAGCTGAATTGGCCACCCTAATTCAACAGTCTTGGGGTAGACTGATCGCGCGTCTAAACAAAGAGATTAACCGCGATGCGTAGGTTGGCGACTGGACTAATAATATCGGTAATAAAAGCTTATCAATATGCCATTAGTCCACTACTCGGCTCTAATTGCCGTTTTCACCCCAGTTGTTCCCATTATGCCGAGGAAGCCTTTCGTCGTTTTGGGGTGTTCAAAGGGGGTTATCTTACGCTGCTGAGAATAGTAAAATGCCAGCCTTTCCATTCAGGGGGTTACGATCCGGTACTACCGGTAGAACATTCTGGTAAATCGGATACAGCAAGCTCCGCTAACAATAATCACACAGAGTCATAAATCGAATGGATTGGAAGAAAAGCCTTAATATCGCGGCGATTGGTTTCGTTGCCTGGTTGCTCATTATCGAGTGGAGCAACTTTCAAGACAATGTTGCGAGTCAGGTCCCGCAACAAGAAACAGAGTTAACTATTCCGCAACCATCGCAGTTACCTGTCCTTGAGACTCAGCAGGCTAACCCGCTCTCGGATGAACTGCCATCTTTGGATCAAGCTCCGGTAGCTGTGATCGAGAAGCGAGTTGATGCGCGCTTGGTCACTGTCACTACGGACGCGATTGAGGTGACTATTGATACCCTTGGTGGCGATATAGTGCAAGTTAAGCTGCTCAAGCATCTTACTAAGATGGCTGAAGATGGTGGCGAGCCTTTTACCCTGCTAACGCGTTCCTCAAAGAATGAATATATAGCTCAGAGTGGGTTGATCGGCAAAAACGGTACAGATACTCGCGAGGGTCGGGGTGTTTATTCAGCTTCCGCCAGCGAATTTAGTCTCGGCGCCAACCAATCAACTCTCAACGTTGATCTAACTCTGAATCAAAATGGCACTAGACTAGTCAAGCGCTTTTCCTTCAATCGCTCTGATTATATTATTGGGGTTAGCTACCTGATTAACAACAGTAGTTATGAGCCTTGGGAAGCGACCTTCTATGGTCAGATTAAGCGTGACTCTCACGAGCCTCTGGTAGAATCTAGTGGTGGTATACAGCCCTATTTGGGTGCGGCTCTGAGGGAGGCGGATAAGAATTTCGCCAAACATGATTTTGGTGACATAGAAGACGGCACCATTAAAAGCAGTATTGAAGGTGGTTGGGTAGCCATGGTTCAGCACTACTTTGTCAGTGCTTGGATCCCACCTGGTGACCAGAATAACAACTTCAGTCTGCGCAAGCTCTCTGGGCAAGATGTCTACCTAATGGGTTTCACTGGCGAAAAGATCAATATTGCACCAGGATCCTACGGCGAATATAAGGCACAGTTTTATGTAGGCCCCAAAGATCAGGTTGTACTCGAAGAGTTGGCTGAATATCTGGACCTAACCGTAGATTATGGTTTCCTGTGGATGTTGGCTAAGCCGATATTTGCGGCGATGAAGTTTATACATTCTGTGGTTGGCAACTGGGGTTGGTCGATTATTTTGCTGACCATTGGCATTAAGATTCTGTTGTACCCATTATCGGCAGCCAGTCTGCGATCTATGGCGAAAATGCGCAGTCTGCAGCCGAAGATGGAGCGCCTCAAGGAGACCTATGGCGACGATCGTCAGAAAATGTCTCAGGAATTGATGGGGTTATACAAGAAGGAAAAAGTGAACCCTGCCGGCGGTTGTTTCCCTATGCTGCTGCAGATGCCGGTATTTTTGGCGCTTTACTGGGTGTTATTGGAGAGCGTTGAGATTCGTCACTCTCCTTGGATTTTCTGGATTGACGACCTGTCGGCTAAGGATCCCTACTTTATATTGCCGCTGATAATGGGGGCCAGTATGTTGTTGATGCAGAAGTTGCAGCCAATGCCAACGGACCCTACGCAGGCTATGGTAATGAAAATTATGCCTATCGCTTTTACCTTCTTCTTTATGATCTTCCCGTCCGGGCTGGTACTTTACTGGACGGTTAACAACCTGCTGTCTATGTTCCAGCAGTGGTACGTAAACCGACAGTTGGCCAGTTCCTCTGCGGCAGCCGCGGGTAAAGCGGTTAAGAAATAGGATATGGGAATCTAGTGAATAAAAAAGCAACGTTATAAAACTAAAGGCCCTTTCGAGGGCCTTTTTTATCATTGTGCTTTTATCGTGGGGCTTTTATTACAGCTATAACAGCCTTTTTATTACGGCCTTTTTTGTTGAGGTGCACTTGTGCAAAACAGTTTAGACAGCATTGTTGCTATAGCGACGGCTCCCGGCCGTGGTGGTGTGGGTATTGTGCGTGTATCTGGGCCTGATATAAGCGTGTTCACTAGCGCTATAACCGGTAAAGCACTGGTTCCGCGGCAGGCAACGTTTTCACACTTCAGCGGTGCTAATGGCGAGGTCATTGATGAAGGCGTGGCGATCTATTTCCCCGCACCTGCATCCTTTACCGGGGAGCATGTTTTAGAGTTGCAGGGCCATGGCGGTCCGGTAATTTTGGATGCCTTGGTACAGCGTTGCGTGGCATTGGGTGCTAGACCAGCAAGACCCGGAGAGTTTAGTGAGCGAGCCTTTTTAAACGACAAGCTGGATCTGGCTCAGGCTGAGGCTATTGCGGATCTTATTGATGCTACCTCGATTCAGGCGGCACGCTGTGCTGTTCGCTCCCTGCAGGGAGATTTTTCACGGCTGATCAACGACTTGGTTGATCGTTTAATTAATATTCGCCTCTACGTCGAGGCGGCAATTGATTTCCCCGAAGAGGAAATCGACTTTCTTGCTGATGAGCGTTTGGCTGAAAACCTGCAACAGCTAGTACGTGATCTCACCGATACATTAAGTAAAGCACAGCAGGGCTCACTGCTCCGTGACGGCATGACCGTGGTATTGGCGGGAAAGCCCAACGCTGGCAAGTCGAGTCTGTTGAATGCTCTTGCTGGCCGTGATGCTGCTATTGTTACGCCTAAGGCGGGTACTACCCGCGACGTGCTTCGTGAAACCATAACCTTAGACGGTATGCCGTTGCATATAGTGGATACCGCAGGTTTGCGAGAGAGTGATGATGAGATTGAGCTTGAGGGGATTAGACGAGCCTGGTTGGAAATTGAGCAGGCTGATCAGCTGTTGTTCTTGGTTGATGCCAACGAAACGATTAATCCAGATCTCACCGCTATTTGGCCTGAGTATTTTGCGCGTTTTGGGGATGCAAGGCAGCCTATAACCGTGGTGTTAAATAAGATTGATGAGTCTGGTCATGTTCCGGGACCACTGGCGGAGCAAATGAATAGCTTTGCAATCTCGGCAAAGCATAAGACTGGGTTGGATCAGTTGGTGAATTTCCTGCAGTCGAGTATGGGTTTTGAGGAGCGCAGTGAGGGGGTGTTTTCTGCGCGTCGCCGTCACCTGGCTGCCCTGGAAAAGGCACTTGAGTTAGTGCTGGTGGGTCAGAGCCAGCTAAACGGCAGTGGCGCAGGGGAGTTGCTTGCTGAAGATCTTCGTTTGGCGCAGTCGCATCTGTCTGAAATCACTGGGGCGTTCACCTCAGATGACCTTCTTGGGCATATCTTTTCGTCCTTTTGTATTGGAAAGTGACCTGTTTCTTTTCTTCAGTCACTTTCGCATATTCTACTTGATGGCTAAGCAGAGATAGACCTGCAGAAAGCGCCTTACACACTGGTTTTATACTGGTTATATACAGGTTATCAACAGATGTTGGTTAATTATTAGCCATATATTGGTTTAATCTCTGTGAATAAAAATAAGTTTGATATTCAGTAACTTATTGAAAATTATATGTTTAATATTTTTCCTAAAAAATTATCACATATTTTCTATGTGGATAAATGTTATTTAGGCGTATAGACTCCGCCTCTGTTGAAAAATAAGTCGCAAACTGGTGTTTGAGTGGCCTGTGGTTTGTGTATAACAATAAAAAAAATGGATGCGCTGGCTTTATAGCGCAAACAAAGTGTTTGGTTTGGGGTTGCAGCGGTCGGGTGGTATCGAGGCTCTGCTGTCATTTTACTCTGTGGTTATTTTGGGGTTCCAATTGAATCAAGAAGCAAAACTAGTTGGCGTAAATCCTGTTGCAGGGCATGGAGCGTTGAGTCTAACAGGTGGTGAACAGTTGATCGATGAAAGCGCGCTCGAAGTGGTTTGGGCTGGTTGTACCAATCAGTTAAGTGATGAGTTGCCAGCTCAGCAGTTTAATACCTGGATTAGACCGTTGCGGGCTCAGTTGTTTGTTGATGACGCTGAGGGTGCAGGAATGTCCCTGAGAGTGCAGTTGATTGCCCCCAACCGGTTTATTGAAGACTGGGTAAAAAATAAGTTTCTCACACGTATTGAAGAATTGTTTGCACAGTTTGATGCTGGGCAGTGCACGGTGGCCGTTGTGGCCCAGGCCGAAAAAGCGCCAGCATTTAAAGGTAATGCGCCCGCCAGGGTTGGTGTTGCCCGTCCGGCCTTGGTGGCCTCTGAGCAGTCTATAGAGCAGCAATCACCATCAGGGTTTGCACCTCAGGAAACCCCGGTTATCCGGCGCGTTCAAGCACCTGCGATTATTACTTCCGCCGCAGAACACAGTCTTAAGAGTAACCTCAATAGCGCGTTCACCTTTGACAGTTTTGTCGAAGGCAAGTCTAACCAATTGGCCCTGGCGGCGGCCCAGCAAGTGGCCGAGAATCCCGGCGGCTCTTACAATCCGCTGTTTATTTATGGTGGCGTTGGCTTGGGTAAGACTCACCTTATGCATGCTGTGGGTAATGCCCTGCGTGTGCGCAAGCCGGATGCCAAGATTGTTTACCTGCATTCAGAGCGCTTTGTTGCGGACATGGTTAAGGCTTTGCAGCTCAAAGCAATCGATGAGTTTAAGCAGTTTTACCGCTCTGTTGATGCATTGCTGATTGATGACATTCAGTTTTTTGCTGGCAAGGAGCGTAGTCAGGAGGAGTTTTTCCATACCTACAACGCCCTGCTGGAGCGTGGCCAGCAGATGATCCTGACCTGTGACCGCTACCCGAAAGAAATCAACGGTGTTGAAGAGCGGCTCAAGTCGCGCTTTGGCTGGGGACTAACAGTTGCGGTTGAGCCCCCTGAGCTTGAGACTCGAGTGGCGATTCTGATTAATAAGGCTGAGCAGGCCGGTATGGACCTTTCCCGAGACGCGGCATTCTTTATTGCCCAGCGTATCCGCTCTAATGTCCGTGAGCTAGAAGGGGCCCTTAAAAGGGTCATGGCCCATGCTCAGTTTAGTGGTCGGGTCATCGACATAGATTTAATTCGAGAATCCTTGAAAGACTTGTTGGCGCTGCAGGATAAGCTGGTTACCATAGACAATATTCAGAGGGTAGTGGCGGACTACTACAAGTTAAAGATGTCCGATTTACTCTCTAAGCGGCGCAGTCGCTCAGTGGCTCGCCCGCGACAAGTTGCTATGGCATTGGCTAAGGATTTGACCAACTACAGCCTCCCGGAAATTGGTGAGTCATTTGGTGGGCGAGACCACACTACAGTGCTCCATGCCTGTCGTAAGATAAAAGAATTAGAGGCAATCGATAGGGATATGGAGCGGGATTTAAAGAATCTCTATCGTACGCTATCGAACTAATACGGCGGTAAATTTACCGCCTGCACAGTTAGTGCTTGTAAGTAGAGTTAGTGAATAGACTTTGAATAGGTCTCAAAAGATTTTAACCGACATCTTAAACAGTGCTGGAGATTAATCCTTACCATGAAATTTAGCCTTTCCCGTGAAGCTTTGCTCAAACCCTTACAGTTGGTTGTCGGTGTTGTCGAGAGACGCCAGACGCTACCTATCCTGTCTAATGTTCTCCTGACGCTGGATGGTTCTCGGTTAGCGGTAACCGGAACTGATCTGGAAGTAGAAATTATTGGTCATGCTGATGTGGTCAGTGCGGATGAGGCGGGTGAGGTCACTGTCTCGGCGCGCAAGTTGCTCGATATCTGTCGCTCCCTGCCTGAAGGGGCCAATATTAAGTTTTCCAGCAGTGATGGTAAGGCTCAGGTAGTGAGTGGCCGCAGCCGTTTCACTTTGGCGACCCTACCAGCCAATGAATTTCCCTCGGTTGATAATGGCGAAAACAATATTCAGTTCGATATAGATGCTGTTATTTTGAAGAATCTGATCGACGCAACCTCCTTTGCCATGGCGCAGCAAGATGTACGCTATTATCTCAACGGCATGCTTTGGGAAGTAAGTGCTAACAAACTCCGCGCTGTAGCTACAGACGGCCATCGCATGGCGCTCTGTGATGCTGAGTGCAATATTGAGGTGGCTGAGTTAACTAAGGCGATACTGCCTCGCAAGGGCGTTATCGAGCTTTCTCGTCTAGTCTCTGATGAGGGTGTGGTTCGCGTGTCCATGGGTTCAAATCATATTCGGGTAGATGGTAGCGACTACTGCTTTACCTCCAAGTTGGTAGATGGTGCTTATCCAGACTACGACCGTGTGCTGCCAAAAGGCGGTGACAAGTTGGTCGAGGGTAATCGTGCTGAGCTCAAACAGGCCTTTGGCCGCACTGCGATTCTTTCCAATGAGAAGTACCGTGGTGTGCGCATTATGCTGTCCAATGGCGCAATCAAAATGGTAGCCAATAACCCAGAGCAGGAAGAAGCTGAAGAAGAAGTAGGTGTGGAGTACTCTGGAGATGAGTTAGAGATTGGCTTTAATGTCAGTTACCTTTTGGATGTACTCAACGTGTTGAAAGGTGATGCGGTTCGATTGACCCTTTCTGATTCAAGTAGCAGTGCGTTAGTAGAAGATGCTGCTGACGGATCTGCTGTATACGTCGTTATGCCTATGCGACTGTAGAGAGGGATTGATTTACTTCTCTATGGTAGCTGGTGCTGCTAACTAATGTTTTTATCTAAGCTGGATATATTTCAGGTGCGCAACTTGCAAGCTGTCCAGCTGTCCTGTCATCCCCAGGCTAATATTGTCTACGGGGCTAATGGCAGCGGCAAAACCAGTCTGCTTGAATCTATCTATCTGCTTGGCCGCGGCCGCTCTTTCCGTCATCGAGATCTTCGTGTTGTGGTCAATAATCACGCCGATGAGTTGGTTGTCTCTGCTCGCTTGAATCGCAAGGTGAGTGGTTCAAGCCACCAGCTCGGCATTAAGCGCACATCC
>CAJQJT010000299.1 GCA_905478725.1 uncultured Pseudomonadales bacterium | reverse complement strand
CTAACGGCAAAATCCTGATGGCCACAGTAAAAGGCGATGTCCACGATATTGGCAAAAATATTGTCGGCGTGGTGCTGCAATGCAACAACTACGAAGTCATCGACCTCGGAGTAATGGTCTCTGCGGAAAAGATTCTCACTACCGCCCGTGAAGAAAATGTAGACATCATTGGCCTCTCCGGTCTGATTACGCCCTCCCTGGATGAGATGGTGACGCTGAGTAAAGAGATGCAGCGTCAGGGCTTCACTGTGCCACTGATGATTGGTGGCGCCACCACTTCCAAGGCCCACACCGCGGTGAAAATCGCCCCAATGTACGAGAACAATCAGGCTATTTATGTCTCTGATGCCTCACGCGCTGTAGGCGTGGCCAGCAAGCTGATCAGCAAAGAACATCGCGATGGCTTTATCGCCGATATCCGCCGTGACTATGACGCAGTGCGACTGCGCACAGCCAACAGAACACCTCGGGGAACTGTCTACACCTACCCCGATGCGATCAAACAGAAGCCACAGATTAACTGGCGCGACTATCAACCTACCCTGCCAGCGACGCCTGGGGTAACGGTGATTGACGACTATCCATTGGAAACTCTGGTGCCCTATATCGACTGGACGCCATTCTTTATTACCTGGGATCTGATAGGCAAGTACCCGAAGATCTTTAAAGACGACGTGGTTGGCGAAGCGGCTACCACACTGTTTGCCGACGCTCAGGCGCTGTTGAAAGACATTATCGACAATAAGCGTCTAAAGGCACGGGCCGTTTTTGGTCTCTGGGAAGCCAACACAGTTAACCATGATGACATTGAAATCTACGCTGAAGATGGCTCGACTAAGGCAACTCTGCACCATATTCGTCAGCAGATTCAGAAGCCCGGCGCCAGTGAAGAGCTCTGCTCACTGGCTGACTTTGTTGCACCGAAAGAGACCGGCTTAAAAGATCATATTGGCGCCTTTGCCGTGACTACTGGCATAGGTGCGGATGAGTTAGCCGCAGAATATGAAGCCCAGCACGACGACTACAATGCGATTATGGTGAAAGCTCTAGCGGACCGATTGGCTGAGGCCTTTGCTGAGCACCTCCATGAACGTGTGCGTCGCGAGCACTGGGGTTATGCAGCAGATGAGACCTTGGATAATGAAGCCCTGATCAAAGAGAAGTACCGCGGTATTCGACCGGCCCCAGGCTACCCTGCCTGCCCAGATCATACAGAGAAAGGCACATTGTTTGAGCTGCTGGATGTGAAGAACAATATTGGCCTGGAGCTGACCGAGAGCTATGCCATGATGCCGGCTGCGGCAGTTAGTGGCTGGTACTTTGGTCATCCGGATGCGAAGTATTTTAATACCGGAAAAATTGCACCGGATCAGGTTGAGTCACTGGCTCAGCGCAAGGGTATGGCACTGGCTGATTTGCAGCGCTGGTTAACGCCAGTGCTGATTGACTAGGTTTAAGCTGGTAGCTCTACCGCAGCTTGGGCCTGCTGCCAACTGATGGAGACCCTTCGGCGTAGCATAGGATGGCAGGCAGGGGTGTCATCCTGCCGCTACCAACTTTGTTAGCTCTGACAAGGCCACCAACCTTGTCAGGGCCAACCGCCACCAACTCTGTCATTCCGACCGCAGTGGAGAGATCTCAACCCGTCGGCAGCAGGTCCTTTCGCCACGCTCACAATAACGAACTAACGCAGTCTGTAGTTGAACTAAACCTCAGAATAGTGTCTGATCATGATATGAAAACGCGCTCAGCCTACATATCAGCCCTGCTCAATATCCTCGTGATCATATTTACGATGAATGCGACCTTGGCTCACAGCACCTGCACTATGAGCGGCAGCAGCGCAGAACTCTCAAAGCAAACGGATCAAAGCGGCCACACTGCTATGCCCTGCCATGAAGCAGGCAGCCTTAAGCTAGAGAACCCCGAAATAACCAGCCTAGACAATACCAACCTCAACCAATGCTGTTCCGACTGTTCCGTAATCAGCGTGCCAATGGACACCGCCAAGGCGATTCCAACGGCACATCCCGACATCGTTAGCGCAACACTCACAGCATCCATTTCCCGCAATATAGAATTACCCTTTAGACCCCCAATCACAGACCTTTCATAGTTCTCTGCGTCCATTTTTTGGCGCAATATTCATTATTCTGAACACTATTAAAGGTGACATCATGCGTATTAAATTTTTAGCTATACCGATGCTATCAGTGCTGCTGTTAGCACTACTTTCTCTCCCCGCTTCGGCGAAAAACTACCAGATCAATGTCAATGGCATGGTCTGTGAATTCTGCGCCTTTGGCCTGGCCAAAAAACTGCGCAAACTAGACTTTATCGACAGCGCCCAATTTGAAGATGGGATTAAAGTGGATATCGAAAATCAGCTGGTTTACATCAGCATTCAAGAAGGTCAACCACTCAATCAAGAGGTCATATTTGAAGCCATCAAGTCCGGCGGCTACGACCCCATCAAAATGACCCCAATGGACGAGGTGGCCAGCCCGGCGGAGGTGACCCAGTGAAGCAGCTTATTGCACTGTTTGTACTTTTCACAATCGGCTCAGTGAGCAGCCAAGCCTATGCCCATCAACCGGTAATGGATATGGCGCCACGCTGGAATGGCGGCTACGGCGCCCAAACCCGCATCACCCATGCCAACGACACAACCACTACTTGGGTTGAAGGAGTTTATACCTTTAAGCCAGCTCTGCGCATGACCTTAAAGGTGCCTTATAGTGACGGTAAAACTGGCGATGCCATTCTTGCTATGCCCATCAAGCGCTATAAAAACGACGGAGCATCTACCTCCAACTGGGGACTCACACCCTCAGTGAGGATGCCCACTGGTGGCGGCAGCAACTGGGACGCAGGCCTAAGCCTGAGTTACAGTGCCGAATCAAAGGACTACTACCAGCTATATGATGTCTACCGGCTAGGCGATACCACTGGCATTGATATCAATGCCGGTATGAGCCATGCCGATGGCAAGGGCTCATCTTGGTTCACTCTCTGGGATATTACTGCGCGAGATTCAGACTCTGGGCAGTATCTGCTCAGCGGCCCAGTGCTGGTGTATTTCAAAGGCAATGTCATTGTCCGCGGTGAGTATAAGTTCGCTGTCCATGACAACGACAAGCAGTGGGATGGCGACTATCTCAGTATTGGTCTGGGTATGGTGTTTTAACAGCAGCCTTTAAAATGGAGAAAATCTTATGAAAAAACCCCGCTCCTGGAGTTGGCTACTACTATTCACCACCTCCGGCACTCTACTCTGCTGCGCCCTGCCCATCACTCTGGTGACCCTAGGACTAGGTGCCAGCGTCGCGACCATGGCATCTGCGGCACCCTGGCTGATTACTCTCAGCCAATATAAGGGTTGGATGTTCGCCCTGTCCGGCTTAATGATTAGTTTAGGATTTTGGGCCGTTCATCGGCCCGGTCGTGTCTGCCCAACAGACCCTGAATTAGCAGCCGCCTGCGTCACCGCAGACCTATGGAACCAGCGTTTTCTCTGGTTATCTGCAGGTATGTGGTCTGTTGGTTTTATCGCCGCCTATGCCCTGCCGCTTTTGCAACTATAGGCAGGCACAGATCGCTCTAGGCATATAAAAAACATGACTAAGTCCGTAGAATGGGCGTCCCGAGAAATTACATTTACGACAGGTTAAGAAGAAAAATCCATGAGCGAAGAAAAGGTAGTAATCGAAGATACACCAAAGAAAAAGCAAAAGAAAACCAACATAGGCGCCCTGGTGAAAAGTATTCTTGCCGCCGCGATCGGTGTTCAGAGTAATAAAAACCGTGAGCGAGACTTCGAGGAAGGTAATCCCTTGGCGTTTATTATTGGAGGCTTTGTGTTTACGGCGCTGTTTATTGTCACCATCGCGACAATCGTAGGCTTTGTGCTGAGCACTAACGGTTAGCTTAAATTCCATCTAGCTGGCGCTAAGCAGAAAAACCAAAAAATCGTAAAAATGTCGTAAAAATGTCGTAAAAAAAGGGGCTGCATCACTGCAGCCCCTTTTTAGTACTTCTAATGCTTCTAATACTTCTCTTTAACTAAGCTAACACTGTTTAGAAGCTGTACTTAGCCTGCAGAGCAATGTTCAACGGACGGTTGACGAAAGCGTAGTAAGAGTTACCAGCACCACCAGTCAAGGTTCCACCCAGTGGCGTGTTGCCACCAAAGTTAATCACTGTCTCATCGGTAAGGTTGCGACCTAACAGAGCCACTTCCCAAGCACCTTCAGAATCACTGATAGCAATACGCGCACTCACCTGAGTAGTCGCGTCTTGCTTAGTACGTGGATCCAAGTTTGATGCATAGATATAGTCATCCATATAGACCAGATCAACCGATGCGTTAAGTACTAAGCCTTCACCTACATCACCCATCCAAGCTGCACCAATATTGGCCTGCAGTTCTGGTGTGTACTCTTTACGCTCTCCTTTCACATCGCAGAGTCCGGCGAAATCAGCCGAGTCAGGAGTCTGACCAAAGTAACACTGTGAGTTAGGGAACTTATCGTAGTTAAAGTCCAAGTAAGCAGCGGAACCAGTCAAAGTAACGTTATCTGACACAGCCCAACGGCCATCAGCTTCAAGACCCTGTACCGTCGCTTCACCAGCGTTGGTGACGTTAAAGCCAAGAGTTCCATCAAACTGAGAAACCTGCAGATCGCTGTACTCGGTCATGTACAGAGCAATATTAAGCTCTGCAGCGCCATCCGCAAGCGTCATCTTTGAACCCAGTTCAATACTGGTGGCCTCTTCACGATCAAATTCCCAGCTACCGGTAATAGGGTTTCCGCTGATCGGATTGCCAGCATTATTAACTGCTGCATCCGGATGGCCGTTAGAGCGCGCATCAAATCCACCGGACTTAAAGCCCTTAGTCCACGTCAAGTAAGCCATAGTGTCTTCATTGGCGTCCCACTCGACAGTAACTACTGGCGTAAATGAGCTGTCATCAAGCTCGCC
>CAJQJT010000298.1 GCA_905478725.1 uncultured Pseudomonadales bacterium | reverse complement strand
TGCCCAAGACTGGTGTGCAGGACGACTATATCGCCTATACCCTGGCCAAGATGGATGAGTTTGGCATTGAAAAAGCCATGCTCGGTGTCGATGAAGGCCAATATTTCACCCAGAATGAAGCGGTGTTAAAGCACCCTGATCGCTTTTTTGCCTGTTATGACTGCAACCCTAACAATGGTATGGAAGAGGTGCGAAAAATCCGTCGCCTTAAAGAGCTTTACGATATCAAAGCAGTCACTGCTTTTCCCTCGGGCCTGTGTCCTCAGGTGTCACTGAGCGATAAAAAATGGTATCCGATCTTTGTTGCCTGTATAGATCTAGATATTCCCTTTTGTCCCTGTGTCGGTGTGCCCGGTCCGCGAATTCCCATGGAACCGCAAAAGGTTGAACACCTCGATGAGATCTGTTGGTTCTTCCCCGAGTTGCGTGTGGTGATGCGCCACGGCGGCGAGCCTTGGACAGAGTTGGCGTGGAAGTTAATGCTCAAATACCCCAATCTCTATTATATGACCAGCGCTTTTGCACCCAAGCATTACCCAGCGGATATTGTTAAGTTCGCCAACACTCGGGGTGCAGATAAGATTATGTATGCAGGTTATTTCCCCATGGGTCTGTCTCTGGAGCGAATTTTTGGCGATATGCCAAATGTGCCTTTTAAGGACGAGGTCTGGCCTAAGTTCCTGCGAGAGAATGCAAAGAAGGTGTTCAAGCTGTGAGACTATTTTAGCAATCAGTTTTCAGTTAAGCGCTAAAAAATTACTGCAAGAAAAAACCCCAATGACAGCTCTGCCATTGGGGTTTTTTTAGGGATACATCAAACTGATAGTGTCGACAACACAGGCTGGCCGCTCGCTGCCCTCGACAAAAACACTGACTCTGACAATCATACGAACCCCTCCTTTTGCCTCCTCCACAGACAGCACCTCGCCGCTGGCGAAGACCTTAGAATCGACCGGAACTGTTGCGGGAAAGCGGATATTATCAGCACCGTAATTGACCCCCATGGAGAAATTCTCTGTGCGAATTAACTCGGGCAAAAACAGATTTGCCAGCGACAGGGTCAGGTAGCCATGGGCAATGGTTTTGCCAAACGGCCCCTCGGCAGCTTTTATCGGGTCCACATGAATCCACTGATGATCGCCAGTGGATTCGGCAAATTGGTTGATCCGCGTTTGATCCACAAGGATCGATTCTGTGGGACCAAGTTGATGGCCGACAAAGGCAAATAGGTCGCTGGGGCGGTTGGCGAGAAGTGTGGCCATAAAAGACTCCTTATTTTCGCTTGAGTTTATCACCGTGGCTGGCATTGCTGGAGCCTGTTTACGGGGCTTTAGTCCATTCGCATTACGCTAGAGCGGCGGCGATGCCGCTAGAATGGAGCAACAGTCAAAGGGGCATAGAATGGAATTATCAGAGCAGTCAAAAGGCCGTCTTCAGGGCAAGGTCGCTTTAGTCACTGGCGCCGCCCGCGGCGTCGGATTTGCCACCGCACAGCGCTTTTGCCAAGAGGGTGCAACGGTGTTGATGAGCGACATTAATAGCGAGCAGGGTGAGGCCGCCGCGGCGCAAATCGGTGCACGGTTTATGTTGTTGGATGTGGCGCAAGAGGCGGATTGGCAGCGCTGTACGGCACTGATCGCTGAGGATTACGGCAGGCTAGATATACTGGTCAACAATGCCGCCATACTGCGCTCCAGCGATATCTTGCAGGAGTCGTTACAGCAGTGGCGACAGGTTATGGCGGTCAATGCCGACAGCGTGTTCTTGGCTATTCATTACCTGCTGCCGATTATCAGCGCCAGCGGTGCAGGCTCAATTATCAATATGTCCTCCTCCTCAGCGCTGATGGGTATGCCACACTTTTGTGCCTACACCGCGGCCAAGGCCGCGGTGCGCAATCTCACTATGAGCACCGCGGTACTCTGTAAACAGCAGGGCAGTGGAGTGCGCTGTAACTCGGTTCATCCCGATGGTATTAATACCAAGATGGCGCGGGAGATTGCCGCCGATATGCCCGCCGATGTGATCGCTGGCTATCAGCGCACGGCACCGTTTATCTGCCAGCCCGAGGATGTTGCCAACACCATACTGTTTTTGGCCTCCGATGAGTCGCGACATATCAATGGCGCTGCGATCTGTTTGGACAACACGGCGACCATTCATCCGCCCTATTTATAGAGATTATTATGAAACGATTTGAAGGACGCTGCGCCATTGTCACTGGTGGCGCCGGCAATATAGGCCAGGCGATTACCCGCTATCTGTTGAACGAAGGTGCAAATGTGGTTATCTGTGGTCGTCGTGAACCCAGCGAAGCAGTGGTTGCCGATGGTAGGCAGGCGCTGTTTGTGCAGGCGGATATTCGTCGGGCAGAGCAGTCACAGCGAGTTATTGATGCTGCTCTAGCCGCCTTTGGGCGTCTCGATATACTGGTCAATAATGCCGGCGGCAGTCCACCGGTCGAGTCGGCAACGGCGTCGCCGAGCCTCACCGAAAAACTGGTGCAGCTCAACTTAATCGCTCCGCTGGTCATGTCGCAGCAGGCCTATGCTGCTCTCAGTGCTGGTGATCTGCCGGGCAGTATTATCAATATCTCCAGTGTCAGTGCAGTGCGCTCTTCCCCGGGTACGGCTGCCTATGGGGCTGCCAAGGCTGGACTATTAAACGCCACTCAGTCTCTGGCCATGGAGTGGGGGCCAAAGATTCGGGTTAATGGTCTGGTGGTCGGGTTGGTGTATCACCCTGCAGGAGAAGCCCACTACGGTGGCGCTGAGGGGTTTAAACGGGTCGCGGATATGCTGCCCATGGGGCGCATGGCCGAGCCTGAGGATATTGCCAAGGCGGTGGTCTATCTGTGCTCGGACGATGCATTTTATGTCTCAGGTGCCAGCCTCGAAGTTCATGGTGGCGGTGAAGTGCCGGTATTTTTGCACCTTGCCAAAGAAGCCGGAGAGTAAAGGCTGGCGCTGTTGCTCAGGCCTAGGATAAAAAAATCTTAGGACTGAGGCTGTAATAGCGCACTCACCGCAGTACGAGCATCGCCAATGGCGCCATCGAGATAGCCAATTGAGCGGCAGTCACCGATGGTTGTCACCCCATAACCCGCTTTACTGATCAGCTCGCTGACTCGCGTGTCCGCATCAGCCCCCAGTGCAATAATGATCTGGTCAGCCTTGATACAGTGCCACTGTTCTTTGTGTTCATAGTGCACCCCAGCTTGATCAATATGGCTAACACTGGCCTTGGTTAGCATATTGCAGCCGTGCTCGCGCAACAGGTGAATCACCCTTGCGCGACGCACAATACTCAACTCGGGGGAGAGGGTAGAGCTGGGTTCTAAGACTGTGACACGACGGCGTCGCTCGACTAAAAACTCGGCAATTTCAATGCCTACCAAACCGCCACCGACAATCACTATGTCTTTTTGCAGTGGCATCCACAGATGGCTGAGCACTCGCACCCAGTTAATATTGTTAGTCAGGCCTAGGGCTTGGGACGTCGCCACCAGTGCGCGCTTAATTGGGTTGAGTTTTTTCAGACCACGGTCATCACCGCCGAGTAACAGGCCGCGCATCTCTTCGCCGTCGAAAACATGCTTGAGATTTTTTCCGGGAATCTCCGGTGCTTCGCGTTTGGCCCCCGTGGCAACAATCACGTGATCTGGGTTGAGCGCTGCTAGCGCGGCTATATCGACTGGGCTATTGAGTTGCACATCGACTTTTAGTCGCTGCAGTTCGCCGGATAAATAGTCGATTAAACCCCCATTTGGTTCATAGGCGAGGGCGGCAATGCGTGCGGTGCCACCTAATTGCGGCTCTTTTTCAAACAGCGTTACCCGGTGTCCGGCAGTGGCTAGCAGTCGCGCCGCTTCCATGCCTCCGGGGCCACCGCCGACCACAGCGAAGTGTCGGCCTCTGTCAGTGCTGCTGGCAATCAGGTCGCCTTGGTACTCGCGGCCGACATCAGTATTAACTGCGCAGAGCATCGGTTTGTTGATGAAAATTTGGCTGACGCAGATATAACAGTAGATACAGGGTCGAATGCTCTGTGCCATACCGGCAGCGCTTTTGTTGGGCAACTCGGGATCGGCAATCAGTTTGCGGCCGAGACCGAGAAAGTCATATTTATTATTGGCTATATCCTTGGCGGCGCTGTCCAGTTCAATCCGACCAACGGCGATCACCGGGATATCCAATTCACGCTTAACCCGTTCACTGAAGGGTACATAGGCTGAGGGTTGATGAACCAGGGGTGCTTCGGTAAAGGCGATCCCCTTTTGCGTGTCGCTATAGGCGCTGACATCTATAGCGTCGACACCGGCCTCTTGGGCGAGCCTGGCGACGGCAATAAAATCATCTGGCGTAATGCCGTTTTCGACGCGATATTCCTTGGCGTCGAGGCGAATAATAATTGGCAAGTCTGGGCCCACTGCAGCGCGGATAGCGCGCACAATTTCCACCATTAAGCGTGCGCGGTTTTCCACCGTGCCGCCGTAATTGTCGTCGCGATGGTTGGTTGCCGGTGACAGAAAGCTCGAGATCACGTAGCCATGACCACCGTGTATTTCAATGCCGTCAAAGCCCGCAACAATCGCGCGTTGTGCCGCGCTGACAAAATCATTCACCAGGTTGTCAATATCGCTTTGGTCCATCAGGTGATAGCGTGGCCCCTTGCCGTCTGGCCCGCCCATTTTAATAAAGTTACCGAGTTCCTCGCGGGTGAGCAATGGCATCATGTCATTGCGACTTTTCCCCGGTATGGAGGGGACCAATATAGGTCGCCCAGCAATGGTGTCCTCCTGGGATACCTTGCCACTGTGGTTGAGCTGAGCGGCAATTTTGCAGTCGTACTGATGGACCCTAGAGGTGAGTTCTCTCAGGCCAGGCAGAAAGCAGTCATCTGAAAATCCCACCATATTGGGCATAGAGCAGCCTGCCGGCCAGCTCACCGAGGTGGTTTCTAAAATCAACAGTCCAGTACCGCCCTTGGCGCGTGCTTCGTAATAGGCGATTAGCTGTTCACTGCAGTGGCCGTCAGTAGTCGCATAATTTGAGCCCATAGCGGCCAAAACAAAGCGGTTTTTTAACTGCATGGTGCCAATGCTTGCAGGGCTGTTTAAAATTCCATGGTTCATGCTTGACTCTCTTGTGTCGGCGCAAGCTCAGCGCGCAAACCGACAAATAGCATAGGCAATACAGTGATTGCGGCCAAGCAGCCGGCCCAGAGACCTTTAAAAATAGCGTACTCCATAGGTGTAAATAGGCTGGCTCCGGCAATCCATAGCAGCAGCAGGGTTAGAGGGGCAACAACCAACATGCCGAGCAAGCCAAAATAAATTCCATTTAGCCACAGCGACTGAGGAAAACGGTTGAGTAATTGCAGTGCGGTTGAAGAGCTGCTATCGCAGTGCCAGGGCTGAATTTTGCCTTTGCGCACTTTACGGCGCTGCAGGGGAATCACAATCATCGCTACGATCCAGGGCAAGATAAGCGCCGTGGCCAGTATGTCGCCGGCAAAGCTGTGATCGCCCCACCAGGTTAGGTCGGCCTTGGCTTTAATCAGATACCAGCAGATTACGCCATTGAAAAAGGCGTTTGTTAATCCATTTGTAGTAATTTCACGTCGCAAATAGGGTTGGTAGCTGGGTTCGATCATGGCACTATTAGCTCTTCAAAAAAAGTTAATATACCGAACTCTGTGGCTTTAGCTAGAGCACAAAAATTCGATTTTATTGACAAATTCTCTCGACATAAAAATAACAAGAGAGGTGAGTCATGGTTGATATTAATGTTGCTGCGAGCACGTTTCGTCGGCTCATCGACTATATAGAAAATATTGGGTTAGATGTTGATGCTATTGCAGATGCGGCAGCTGTTGATGTCGCTCGTCTGGCGTTGCTTGACGATGATACTCCCCTCTCGAGCATTAAATATTCTGCCCTTTATCGCGAGCTGGTAAAGGCAATGCAGAAAGCTAACCCCCATGTTCCCTGGGCTGGAGGGTTGGGCACAGAGTCGTTTGAGATGATGTGTTATGCACTTATGGGTTGCACCACATTGGGTGAAGCTCTGGGTCGCGCGCAACGCTTTGAAGAAATGATGCGTCCTCTGACCGGACGGCAGTTACGTCTTGAAGTTGGCACCGATCAGGCCAGCTTGCACTACAGTTTCGATACTCAAAACGTCTCCGCTCTGTTTGTTCCCCCTTCGTGGAAATTAGCCGGTACTTTCGACACGGTAACCATGGCTTCTGGCCTATTAGTTTGGCATGCATTTTGTGGCTGGTTGACCGGTCATTCGATCCAGGCTACCCGGGTAGAGGTTGCGCGCCCCAGTATAGGTTCATCCTATGCCTGCAATATGGAAGAAATGCTTGGCTGCCCAATAACCTTCTCCGCCGCGGCCAATCGTATTGTTTTTCCCCGCGATACGCTTGAACTTCGAGTCGTGCAAAATACGGCCTCGCTGCAGCCATTTCTCGACACCACCGTTTTCCAGCTAAGCATGATCGAGCGTCAGCCGAGCTCAGCGGCAGAGGCGATTAAACAGCTTATTGGCTACGATTTTAAAACTGGCGTGCCGTCTTTTTCTGAAATTGCTCACCGACTACATATGTCGGAGTCGAGTCTGCGCCGACGTCTGCTGAAGGAAAAAATTTCGTACCAGCTGATCAAAGATGAGGTGCGCTGCAAATTGGCGATTGATTGTTTGGGCGATACCAGTCGCAAAATAAATGATATCGCTGACGAGCTGGGCTTTACCGAACCGAGCTCATTTGTACGCTCTTTTCGGCACTGGACTGGGCATACTCCGAAAGCCTATAGGCAAAATATTTTAAAACTTAAGACCATTGATGCGGCATAGATTGGCTGCGCCTATTTTCATAGGGTGACGCGTTTGGTCTATTAAATTGACAGATTTTGTACTGTCGAATCTGCCATTAGCTCGGTAACTTGGGTGGAATAATAATTAAAAAATAAAAGTTAGAGCGTTGCAGTGAGTGATTATCAAGTAATTCAACAATTGGTTTACGGCTATGCAGAGCGAATTGATGCGGGTGACTTTGAATCCGCAGCAGCGTTGATGAGCAAGGCAAAAATAGTATTTCTGCCTTCAGCTGAAGTACTTGAGGGTAGCCATCAGGTGCTTGCTGCAAACCGGTTGAGAGTGAAAATTTATCCGCACACTGGAACGCCATGCACCACGCACTATGTGAACAATTTAGTGATTGGGTTGGGTGACGACGAGGCATCAGCTCAGTCTCTTTTTACGGTAACCCAGGCGTTAGAGAATTTTCCCTTACAAACCATTATGTCGGGACGTTATTACGATAGGTTTGTTAAGGAAAGAGAAGTGTGGCGCTTTAGCGAACGCACTATTGCTCCAGACTACTTTGGAGATTTATCGTTTCATTTAAATGATTTTGAAAAAATACAAAATAACAATAACTACACAAGTTCAACCGTGAACAAATGATGTCAATTAGACAGTCCATGAAAACCTAGGGGGTAATTATGAAAAAAGGTATGCAAACCGCGATCTATAGAACGGCTATTGCGTTAGCCATAGTGGCGGCAAATTCAACTCTTGCAGCTGGCATGCTCGAAGAGATTGTTGTAACCGCAGAAAAGCGCGAGCAAAATCTTCAGGACACACCGATTGCAATCGAAGTACTCACCGAAGCTGCTATCGAAAATCAAGGCATTATCGATATTAAAAGCCTGTTTGATGCCATTCCTGGCGTCCAGGGTTACGAGGCACCTTCATCGCGAGGCAACGTCAGTTTCTCTCTGCGTGGCGTTGGTGCGGGCAACCCCAACAGTGTCTCCTCTGACCCGGCTAACGCTATCTATATAGACGGAGTCTATCTGGGTAAAGCAACTGGCAATGGCGTTGACGCCATGGACCTAGAGCGCATTGAGGTGTTGAAAGGCCCCCAGGGTACTCTCTACGGGCGCAACTCTATTGGTGGTGCGATTAACTTTATCACTAAGAAACCTGGCGAAGAATTGGGCGCTAAAGTGAAGCTGTCTGCCGGTGATTACGGCTATGAAGCTGCTAATATGCGTTTCGATGTGCCCCTCACCGATAACCTTGGAATGGCTGTTTCCGGTTACACACGCAAGCGTGATGATCTCTATGACAACAGCAACACAGACTTCGATGGTTTTGAAAATCTCGACCGCTCAGGTCACCGTCTGTCATTGCGTTTCACGCCTTCTGAGAACCTCAGCGTAGATTACAGCTACTCTCATGACGAACTCGATGAACACTCGCAGATGATGGATGTGGTGGGTTTCAATCCCCGTGCTCCCGGTGTTTCTGGCGCAGCTGGTTTTCCATCGGCAGTAGCCGTGGACAGTGCTGAGCGCGCACAAACCGTGGCAGGCTTGTCCGGTGCTGTGGCCCAGTATGTAGGCCTTGGCTATGTGCCCGATTTACCCCAGGTGCAAACCTTTTTAGGCTGGGCTGATGACTTTATTGCCTGGACAGATAACGAACTGGCTTCGGTTAACTCAAAGCCAGGTATGGGCTCTTCTGATATGAGCTCACGCTCGACCAACGACGTTGACTCCCATGGATTAACGATCTCGTACAGCGTTGACGATATGGGTGCCTTTGGTGATGTCGAATTCAAATCTATCACTGGAACACGCAAAGCGAACAATATGAATAGTGCGGATTTGGATGGTATCAACAATGCCAATATAGTTACCGACCTGCCACTCTTGACCATTGGTGGTCTGCTGTTTAACCAAGTTGTGCCAGATGATATTGGTATCTACAGCATGGACGCCGCCACCGAGTTCGGTCTCGCCTTGAGATTGATTGATGGAATTGAGGAGCGCGGTTCAGCTCCAGTGTTCAATAACTACTCTGTAACTAATCACAAACAGTTCTCTCAAGAACTGCAAATGGTAGGTAGCACTGATACTTTGGACTATGCGGTTGGCCTCTATTACTACGATGATGAATCATCATTCCGCAATCACCGGATTGCTTCGTTCCCATTGGCTACCTCAGATACCTCGTCTCACGATGTAGCTTCTGAGGCGACATCGGTCTACGGTCAGTTTACTTACCGTGCCAGTGAAGATAGCAAAGTGGCTATCACTGCCGGCTTGCGTTATACCGAAGAAACCAAAGATATCAATTACCTGTGGCGCGGATATAACTCCAATTTTATCAACCAGTTTTATGCAGTACTGTTAAATCCGACCGTTGATAATTCAAGTTACAATCCGAATAACAACTACGTAACCAACGAAGAAGCTGGATCTTTACCTGAGCGTGCGGGTATTTATGGCCGCACGTTCTCACAAGATTTCGATAATCTGTCGGGCCGTTTAACCGTGCAATACGACCTCTCTGATGATGCCAATGTCTACGCAACCTACTCTACAGGTTACCGCAGTGGTGGTTTCAACGGCGACTACTATGACGCCGTCAATGACACAGCCGATGCGTTCAACGAAGAAAAAATCAAGAATATGGAGTTAGGCTACAAGTCGACTTTGTGGGATGGTCGAGCACAGTTAAACGCCGCGATCTATTCCTATGATTACACTGACTTGCAAGTGTCAACGGTACTCACTGAAGGTTCTAAAGTAACCAGTGCTATCGCTAACGCTGGCTCTGCTTCACGGGATGGTGTTGAAATGTCACTGCGCGTAGCAGCGACGGATAATCTGCTACTGTCTATGGCTTGGACTCACATCAATGGTGATTTCGACGAATTCCCATCGGTCTACGGTTCGCCAAATGATGGTGCAGCTGTTCTGGACATGAACGATATTGCTAAACGCGCTATGGTCCCGGACGATTCGTTTAATCTGGGTTTGGATTGGAATATTATGCAGAGCGGTTCAAGTGAACTGGCCCTGACTGTCACTGCAGCCTATCAAGGTAAGACAGTGCCGATTCCTGCCTCAACGGCGGTTTATGATATTGACTCAAATCAGTTACCGGATACCCCAGTGGCTTACGATCAGGTGCAAAATGACGAAAGAACCATTGTTAATGCGCGCCTAAGCTGGACTAAGGCACTCAAGGATAGCAATGTGGTTGTCGCACTTTGGGGTAAAAATCTGCTTGACGAAGATTATCGCAATTTTGGCTTTAACTACGGCGACGCACTAGGTCTTAACCTTCACCAGTATGGCGAACCAGCTACTTTCGGTCTCGACTTTACCTGGGAAATGTAATAGCTAGGGTAACGTTGGTTACCTTATTGCAAGACAAAAAAAACCGGCTCTCTGAGCCGGTTTTTTTTGCTTTAAAATTAAATACTCTTGGGTCTAAACATGGCGTCGTGGCCGCCATCGATATAGAGCATCGACCCGGCGACAAAGCTCGCTTTATCACTGAGTAAAAACTCTGCGGCATCCGCCATATCTTCTGGGGATCCGGCGCGCTGCATAGGAATCGATGCGACAAACTGTCGAATTGCTTCACCGTACTGAGGATCATCGGCAACCGCTTTGGTCATCGCGGTTTCAGTGTAGCCCGGGGCAATCGCATTGAGGCGAATTCCCTG
>CAJQJT010000297.1 GCA_905478725.1 uncultured Pseudomonadales bacterium | reverse complement strand
TGCGTCCCCTTACAAATTCGATTCCAAAGTGCCTGTTGCCGATTAATGGGGTGCCACTGTTGACCATATGGTTCGATAAATTACTCGCGGCTGGTGTTACTGAGGTCTTGATTAATACTCATTGGTTAGCGGGGCAGGTGGTCGATTTTGTCGCCCATTCGACGCCTACAGGTCTAAAGGTAAGAATCTTTTATGAGCCCACTTTGCTGGGAAGTGCTGGGACTCTTGCAGCAAATCGAGGCTTTTTTAGTGAAGGCCCATTTTTTATTATCTATGGCGACAATCTTTCTGAT
Organism: uncultured Pseudomonadales bacterium; assembly: GCA_905478725.1. Taxonomy (GTDB): domain Bacteria; phylum Pseudomonadota; class Gammaproteobacteria; order Pseudomonadales; family Porticoccaceae; genus HTCC2207. Next base: position 8,875 of record CAJQJT010000297.1, on the reverse strand, counting down.
GTGGATCTGGCGGATCTCTATGCTTCACATCTGCAACAGCGACCAGTGCTAACCCTGGGTACTTTTGAAGCAGAATTTCCTGAGCGTTGCGGTATTGCTGAAGTCGATGAGCAGGGGGTGGTTCAGGGGTTTGTTGAGAAACCTGAAAAGCCACTCTCAAATCACGCTGCAGCAGGTATTTATGTGGCTGAGCCTGAAATTTTTGATTATTTTCCTGAGCCTGAAGCTTCGAATGTTTTAGATCTTGGCTTTGACGTGATTCCTAAGCTAGTAGGGCAGATGCGCAATTATTCGATCAATCAGGTGATTGATATTGGCACACCTGAAAATTACCGAAAAGCTAACGGCGGCTTACTTTGAGTAATCCGAGCCAAGGCTGCTCCTACGCAGTAAAAACTAATCGCGCCTGCTGGAGTTTGTTAGGACTGCCATTTGATCAGGTGGATGGTGGCCAAGCCCTGGAAATTATCGACCAGGCCATTGCCACCAAGACCAAGTGCTTTCTTTCGACGCCAAACTTAAATTTCATCGTCCAGGCAAAGCAGGATGAATCCTTTTATGAGTCGGTGATTTACAGCGATTTGGTTGTCGCTGATGGTATGCCGGTGATCTGGACAGCAAAACTGCTGGGCATTCCACTGCGCAGCCGCGTTGCAGGGTCATCACTTTTTGAAAGGTTGCAGAACACCCAGCGCGACAAACCCATCTCGGTATTTTTTTTCGGCGGGCAGGGAAATGTTGCGCAACAGGCTGCGGATAATCTCAATCGTACCTCGGTTGGCATGATCGCCTGTGGTGCGTTGAACCCTGGTATAGGTTCCGTGGAAAGCATGAGCAGCGACGATATTATTGAAAAGATCAATGCTGCTCAGCCGGACTTCTTAGTGGTGTCCTTGGGAGCGAAAAAAGGCCAGCAGTGGATTATGCATAATCGCGAGAAGCTTGATGCTTCGGTGATTAGTCACCTTGGGGCAGTAGTGAATTTTGTCGGCGATACGGTTCAGCGGGCTCCCCTGGGCTGGCAAAAAGTGGGGTTGGAATGGTTGTGGCGGATTGTTCAGGAGCCACTTTTGTGGAAGCGTTATTTTATTGATGGTCTCTGGTTTTTGCGGTTTATGGTTACTCATGTTCTGCCCTTGGCACTCTATCAAAAGTTGCTACAGGGTCGCGCTGACAAAAACCTATTTATGGAGATTGTAAGTGACGTTGACGGCGGTAGTGTCGAAATGCAGTTGGGCGGCTCGGCAACAGCTGTAAATGGGGTGGTGCTGAAGTCTGGCTGTCGCAGGATACTGGATCAATTGGATGCTGTCCCCAGAGTTTCGATCAATTGCGCAGATTTGGACTATATTGATAGTTCCGCGCTGGGAACTCTGATGTTGTTAAAAGCCAATATTTTGCGTCGCGGAGGCGCATTAGGCCTGTTTCGGGTCAGCAGACGGATCCGCCGTCTGATGCGCCTGCATGGTGTTGAAGCGTTTTTGTTGGAGTAACAGATGGATTCAAAGGACGAAAATATTACTACAGCTCAATCTGAACCCAAAGGGAATATCCCATTAGATAAGCTCGCTAAACTGAGTATTGCTCTGTTTACCTTGGCGCTGGGTTTAAGCTTTTGGCTGTATTGGGACGGTCTCGCGGAAGCGGTGTTGCGCTGGCAGCTGCAGGAAGAGTATAGCCACGGCTATATTATTCCACTGGTGTCGCTATATATCCTTTGGGAGAGGCGCTTTCAGATTGCTGCTAGTTACCAGAATTTTTCGTGGTGGGGTCTACCCATCATTGTTGTGGCGTTGGCGATTCTGTTAGTTGGGGAAATCAGTGCGTTGTATATGCTGATTCACTACTCATTTATTTTATTGTTGCTGGGACTGTCGATTGCCTTTTTAGGCTCGGCGACTCGCCATACCTGGGTACCCATCGCATTGCTTGGTTTTGCTGTGCCTCTACCCTATTTTATTGAGGTAATACTGACCTCAAATCTTCAGTTGATCTCTTCACAGTTGGGCGTTGAGATAATTCGCCTGTGTCGGATCCCTGTTTTTTTGAGCGGCAATATTATCGATCTGGGCAATTATCAGCTACAGGTGGTAGAGGCCTGCAGTGGCCTGCGCTATCTGTTTCCACTGATGAGTCTCGGATTCATTGGTGCCTATTTGTATCAGGCGTCGCTGTGGAAGAAAGTGATCCTGTTTTTATCGACAGTGCCAATTACCATCTTTATGAACAGTTTACGTATCGCGATTACCGGTCTTCTGGTGGATAACTGGGGCAGCGAGATGGCTGAGGGGTTTTTACATGATTTTGAGGGTTGGCTGATCTTTATGGCCTGCGGAGGCTTGATGCTGTTTTTGGTGCTGTTAATGGAGCTGTTCACTACGCGCCAGAGTATCCGTCAGGCATTTGCGGTGCCGGTCTCAGTTAGTGCTGATCAGTATGCTGCCGACAGTATAAATCACTTGAAATTACCGCTGCCAATTGTCGCGACGGTTCCTCTGTTATTGGCAGCCGTGATTGGTTTAACGTCGATTGAGTCCCGCGAGGAGACTGCGACATTAGCAGAGATCAACTTGGCAACCTTTCCGCTGCAGCTCGATGAGTGGACAGGGCAGGATGACAGCATCGACACAGAGGTGGCCAATAAGCTTGGTTTTAGCGAATACGTGATGATTAATTATCACAACCCTGAGCAGCGGCCGGTTAATTTTTATGTTGCCTACTACGCTTCTCAGCGCAAAGGGGTGTCGCCCCATTCCCCCAAGGTTTGCATTCCCGGGGGTGGCTGGGAGATTGCCGAGTTTTCGCGCACCACAGTGGGTCAGATACCGGTCAATCGAGTCTTAATTCGCAAGGGGCTGCAGGACCAGATTGTCTATTATTGGTTTGAGGAGCGGGGTGTTCCGATGGCCAACGAGTATATTAAAAAGTGGATGCTATTTAAGGATGCACTATTTTTAAATCGTACGGATGGCTCGCTAGTTAGAGTCACGACTCCGGTGCTACCTGATGAAAGTGTCATGGACGCGGATCAGCGTGCACAGAGGTTTATTCGCTCGAGTCGAAATCAATTGTCACAACTTTTGCCGGCTAAAAGCCTGGAGGGAACCCAATGAGCGCAGAAATGATCAGGACGCTTAGTCGATTTTTTATGGTCGGTGTTTTTTTATTATCAATATCAGCATGTAGTGGATCAAAGGAAGACGCTGCCAACCGCTATTTGAATAGTGGCATAGAGCTTTACACCGAGGGCGAGCTATCCAAGGCCAATGTTGAATTGCGCAATGCGCTGCAAATCGACCCCAAACTGGCCAGCGCCTATTACTACCTTGGCTTGATTGCTGAGAAGCAACAAAACTGGAAAGCGCTGTTTAAAAATTTGTCGAAGGTTGAACAGCTGGATGACACTCATGTACAGGCGAAAATAAAGCTCGCCTATCTCTTTTTATTGGCTAAACAGGCGGACACTGCTCTAGAAAAAGCTGACTTTATTCTCGCGTTGGATCCAGATAATGCTGAGGCCTACGGGATTAAGGCATCCGCTTATTTACAGAAAGACCTTTATGACGTGGCCATGGAATACATTGATAAAGCCATGGAGCAGGACACTGAGTCGGTTGAAATTGCCTCGATAAAAATCTCTATTTTGCACAAACAGGGGGAGACCGAAGCTGCTTTGGCAATGCTCTCAGATTTGATTGAGCGTGAAGACGATGACTTACACCTATTGCTACTGCGCACAGAGATTAATCAGGAAATAAATGATGTTGCGGCTATGGAGGCAGACTATCGCACTCTAATTGCCAGTAATCGCGACGAGAAGGCCTTTTACCTGAAGTTGGCAAAATTGCTCAATGATAGTCAGCGCATTGATGCTGCGGCTAAGGTGTTGGAGGATTACCTCAGACGCAACAGTAGTGATACTGAAGTGCGTATAGTGATTGTCGACCTGCTATCCAGTAAAGACATCATGGTCGGTGATGAGCTACTGGATCACTATATCGCTAGAGACCCTCAAAACCCTGAGTTACGCTTCTTTCGTATCGATAGATTGATGGCCAAAGGTAGCACTGCGGGCGCTCTTGTGGCGCTGGAAAATATTATTAGCGGTGAGTTCGAAGATCAGCATCAGTTTCGGGCCAAGGCATTTAAAGCCGATTTACAGCTTCGAGCTGGGCAAAAGGATACGGCGCTAGAATTAGTTAACGAGGTACTGCGTGTCGACCGTCACTTCGAACAGGCGCTGCTGGTACGCGCCCGCTATCACCTTATAACTGAAGACATAGATGCAGTGGTTAGTGATTTGCGGACTGTACTGCGCAATAACCCTGAGTCTGAATCAGCCCTAGTGATGCTGGCGAATGCCTATCTATCCTCAGGATCTGGCCAGCTGGCGGACGATACTTTCCGCAAGGTGTTAGACATCAATCCTGGCAATGTCCAGGCGGCGGTGCCAGTTATCCAGAGTTTACTCGAGAAAAAGGATGTGGATCGCTCGGAACGGCTGATTGAAAGTGCGCTGTTGCGCTCTCCTGATAACGATATTTTGTTGTCGATTTTGGCGCAAATTAAGTTGTCGAAACAGGATTTTGCAGGTTCGGAAAAAATCGTAGCGCGAATTACCAAAATAGGGCGCAACCCGGCTTTTGGTCATTATCTCGCGGGACGTTCACTGCAAGCTCAAGGTGACTACAAGGGAGCATTGGAAGATTATCGGCAGGCTTTGGCAATTAATCCCGGTCTGGGCCGCGCCTTAGAGGGGTTGACCACTTCGTATCTTCGTCTTGGCCAGGAGGCTAAGTTGCTGGGCTACTTGGAAGAGTTTAGAGGTACGAACCCTAAAAATATGATGGCACTATCGATTATGGCCTCGGTCTACAGTAAGCGCGGCGATCGAGATACTGCTCGGCAACTGCTGGAACAGGGGTTAGAGCAGGATGCCAAATGGGTCAACGGCTACACTGCGCTAGCAGCTAATCAACGTGCTGAAGGGGATCCTGAGGCGGCAGTCGGCAGCCTTGAGCGAGGTCTCAAAGTGCTACCCGAGAGTAGTCTGTTAAAGATATTGCTGGCGTCGGCCCATGAGAAGCTCGACAACAAGGACAGAGCCGTGCAGCTTTATGAAGAAGTGCTCAAGGCTAATCCCGATCATCAGGCGGTGATTAATAATCTTGCCAGTCTGCTCACCGATGAATATGCATCCGATAAAAATATCAGTCGTGCGGTGAAGCTCACAGAACGCTTTGCCGATTCAGAGCAACCTTACTTCGTCGATACTTACGCTTGGGCGCTGATTAAGTCCGGTTTGCCGGAAGTGGCCGAGCCTTTGTTAGAAAAAGTAACCAAAGTGGCGCCATCAGTAGCGGTTTTTCACTATCACCGCGGCGTTGGTTTGAGCCTGTTAGGGCGTCGGGATGAGGCGGAAAAAGCACTCCTCCTGGCCAGAAATCTGGCGTCATCTGATACTTGGTTGCAAACTCAAATATCCATCGAGTTGAGTAATTTTTAGCGCTAAAAGGATAACAGTATCCTATTGGGGTGTTGTTGCTATACAGTTGGAGGTATATTCGTTAATGCATAGGCCTAGGTTGTTTGTTTTTTAAATAGGCATTATATTTAAGCAAGGCTATGGAATAGCCAAAGTCAATTACGCAGGGACGTGAAGACAAGGAATGAAAATATGCACGTTCTTATAGTTGATGACCACGCTTTTGTATGCGTTGGGTTAAAGGCAACGCTGCTCGACGAATACAAGGGTATTGACGTGACCACCACGGATCACGGCGATACAGCGCTCACTATTCTCGCTCGGGATACGATCGACCTGGTTATTGTCGATCTATTTATGCCTGGAGCTGGAGGGGGCTTTAACTTTATCGCGATGCTTTGTGAAAGTTACCCCAACCTTCCTGTGATTGTTCTCTCCGCTTCTGAAAATCCTGCCCATATCCGTAAGTGTCTGGATTTTGGTGCCATCGGATTTGTCACAAAATCTGCCCCAAAAGACGCTTTGTTTGACGCTATGTCACGTGCCTTGAAGGGTGAAAAGTACGTCCCGGATTCCCTGCGGGAAGCCATGCTTGATGTCGCGAAAGTTATAGACGAAGTGGATTCAGGAGCCGGTGCTGACATTATCTCCGGACAGATGACTAAGCGGCAGATGGATATCTTGCGTCACATAACTCAGGGCCGCTCAAATAAACAGATCGCACGAGACTTGGACCTGTCTGAAAATACGGTGAAAGTCCATGTCAGCGCCATGCTGCGTGCTCTAGGTTTAGCTAATCGCACCCAGGCAGGTATTTTAGGCCAAAAGCTGGGTCTTGATGAAAGCGAGCAAACCAGTAACTAGCGAATATCAAAAATTAAAAATCAAAGGAGGCTTTTGTGTTGATCCCATTTATGAACATTAAAAGACCAACGTACTTTTTATTACTGCTAGTGTTGAGCCTGATGAGCGCCGGTAAAGCGTGGTCGAATGAGCGATCATCGACCTCAAATTCAGCGATAATCACCGAGACTGATATTCTAGTCGACATCCCGATTTTTCGGGGCCCTACTCATATGAATCAAACGCTGGCGCAGACGCCTGCATCGGTGACTATCATTGATCGCCAGACTATTGAGGCCTCAACAGCGCTGAATGTTATAGACCTATTTAGGTTGGTGCCAGGGTTTCAGACCTACTTTGTCGACGGCAGTAGAATGGGCACCACTTATCACGCATTAGGTGATGAATATCCACGGCGACTTGAGGTTAAGGTCGATGGACGGTCGGTGTATGAGTCACTTTTTTCCGCCGTTGACTGGTCAGTTATTGGTGTGACACTGGATGATATTGAGCATGTCGAAATTGTCCGTGGTGCCAATGCCTCTGCTGATGGTAGCAATGCGTTTTTGGCTTCGATCAATATTGTCACCCAATCACCTCTGGTAGACAGTGGCGCGACCCTCAGCTCTGAGCTGGGTAACGGTGATATTCGCAACGCCAGAGTCGCGTACACCGGAAATCTTGGGCCAATCAGCCATCGAACTACTCTCAGCTTTAGTAGCAATGACGGTTTTGATGATGGCGTTTCTCGGGGGCAGGCAATTGCAGTTGAAGATAGCTCGGACAATATTAGTGCGACATTTAGGGGTCTATGGACTCCCAATGCCCGAGATACTGTGGAGTTTCAGGCAGGTGTCAGTGACAGTGATCTCGGCATAGGCGAGCGGGAATTTATTCGTCGCAATTTGTCTTACAAATATCAGTACGTTAATTGGAGCCGCTTGATGACCAGCGGCAGCGAAGTACAGATGCTGCTATATCACAATGATCTAGATACTACTGATAAGGTTACTCCGTTATTTCTTTCTGATGCGCTGGGCATACCAGCGACATCACCAGACTGGCCGCTTCCTGGTCTACCAGACAAATTACTGATTGACGAAACTCAGCGATCTGAGTCCGAACGTTGGGATCTTGAGCTGCGTGGCATATTAAATCCGCTGGATAGCCTGCGTGCAGTGACCGGCGTTGCGATGCGCTATGACCGAGTTCTAGGGCAAGAGCTATTCGACAGGCCTGATTCGCTGAGTGAGGTCTCGCATCGCGCCTACACAAATCTTGAGTGGACCCACTCTGACCGTCTGGTTATTAATGGTGGCCTAGTGCTAGAGAAAAAACGCCATGCGGACAGATATTTTTCCTATCGCCTCGCAGGCAACTATCAATTGCGTCCAGAGCATATAGTTCGAGTGGCATTTAATCGCAGTTTTCGATCACCGACTCTCTTGGAGAGTCAGCAAAATCAGCTTATTCGTTACAATGAAGATCTGATCCTTCGCACAACCGTTGTTTCAGATACAGAAATTGATAACGAGCGGCTGAGGAGTTTCGAAGTTGGCTACTTGGGTTACCTTTTTGATCGAAAGCTAAGTTTTGATATGCGTCTGTTTCGAGAGCAGTTAACCGATGTCATTGATGAACGACGGTCCGACGAATTTGCTAATCTTCGCCCCGCCGATTCCACTAATGTTCGTGACAATACCGATACTTTAGAGATCGATGGGTTTGAGGTTCAATCTGAGTACAGGCCCAATGACCAATTTTTGCTGCGCGGCCATTACAGTTACTCTGATATTGATGGCGAAACGCTTTATCGATCGTCGCCAGACATTGAAATGCGTGACCTAGGCCAATATAGCCAAAAGCATGGCGCAGGTATTCTGGCTAGTTATGCGTTTAACTCTGGTCTCGCCCTCAGCTCGATGGCCTCTTATCGTTCGGCAACCAATCATTATCGCGGCACTAGTGTCGAAAACCATACGCGCATCGACCTTAAGGCGAGCCGACGCTGGACGATAAACAATTCAAGTATTGACCTATCACTCGTCGTACAAAATGCCGGCGAGCCCTATAGTGAGTTTTATAATTACAACCAATTTAAAACTCGATATGTCCTGGGATTGAAGGTTTCAATGCCTTAGAGATATCCTGTTAAAAGCATTGAGTTTTTGAACAGGATAGCTATACATTCAAGTGAGTTATTGAGCTATATATGAGAGCCACCTTGTCACAGAATAAGGCATGTCACGGAAGTCGACCAAAACCAGGTTGGCTTGTGGGCGTGCTTTTTACTCTGACAATAATGTGCAGCTTCGCTGCGAATGCTGATCCGATAAATGTGTTTTTTTTACTTAGCAAACCAACAGCCGATTACTTAGATGTTCTCAGCACTGTTCAGCGAGAGCTCACGGAGAAGTTCCCCGATAAATACAATTATACCCTTGAGTTTGTTTCGGCACCCTCCAGCGCCAATCCAACTGCCTCTGCCGATCTGATTGTTACCATTGGCACCGCGGCAGCTGAGCGAGCCTATGAATATAAAACCCT
>CAJQJT010000296.1 GCA_905478725.1 uncultured Pseudomonadales bacterium | reverse complement strand
CCCGCCTCCTTAATAAAACCTGAGCCGATAAAGTTCTGAGTCACTGCTGCACTCATAACTCGCCTTAAAGGAATAGCCTCTTTGAACTCCGTCAATTCCGCAGCAAAGTCAATGTTCACACCCTCAAGAACGATACCCATACCATCAGCGATAGTAATGCCATTGCTCGCGTCTTTGTCATAATCCAGTGCCTGCAAAAACGTGAGCATATTACTCAGTTTTCTAAAGGCAATAACCTCTGCTGTATTGATTGTTTTGTTTCTCAAAAGAGGTGAAAGCTCATTTCTTGTTGTTGGTAAGAATGAATCAGGTATTAAATCAAGAGGCGTCATTTTTGGCGCCGCAGTCGCACTTTCTCCAAGCAAGAAAGCACCTATAGAAAACACTACTGTTTCACCGGCTTGGTAGGTAAAGGCACCGTTTAAATCCGTCACGCCTGACTGAGTGTCAGTTTTGTAAGTCAGCCCTTCAACGGCACTGTCGGTGAAGTAGCCTGTCAAAACGGGTTCAACAATCACAACTGTGCGTGTTACAGCTGTTGCTGCATTACCCGCTGCATCACTCACGTTATAGGTGACTGTGTAGGTACCAACTGTATCTATATCAACGGGATTAACCGTAACAATGCTACTGGTAATCGACCCGTCAATATTATCAGTCGCGGTCGCTCCTGCATCGGTATAGGCTGTGCCTGCCTCTAGGCTAACACTGGCCGCACCCTCCAAACTAATCACGGGGGTTGTGACGTCCTTATTGGAACTTCCACCGCAGCCTCCGAGTAAGAGTAGTGTGGAGCATGAGATTAATAAGGTTGATGTTTTTAACCGATTCATAATTAATTCTTATCCATTTAGTTGCGAAAGAGATTAGCATAAGTGGTCGCCATAACCTATCCGTTTTCGTATATCGCGACACCAAGCTACTTACGGAAAACCCACCTTTAAAGTATCCATGCAGGAACAGTAACAATCTCACGCCACCGTAGCCCCTCCCGCCCCTAAAAAACACCAGCGTGACTACAAATGTGACTACAAATTGCTATATAAGAACTAAAAAGCCCCTACAGTGCAATGATTGTAGGGGCTTCAGAGTATGCTTGGTACCAGTGGCCGGACTCGAACCGGCACGCTTTTAAGGGCGCGGGATTTTGAATCCCGTGTGTCTACCAATTCCACCACACTGGCATTCCGATAATTTAAAGAGATCGCACTCTGGAGTCTAGCAGCCAGCGCTTCGCACTGGTCGTGTGGTCGCTCTCGGACGTCCTGTCCTTCACGACACTCGAGCATCCTGCTCAGCGTCTACCAATTCCACCACACTGGCATTCCGATAATTTAAAGAGATCGCACTCTAGGGGCTTTCTGCTCGCTGCGTTTGTCATCAGGAGCGCGGCGATTATAGCAGTGATCAACAGGCGGTCAACCGGAGATATAGGGCTTCTGCATTTAAATGTTCTGGGTTGAAAGAGTTTGGCCTTTGGCGCTGTTTTCTATACCCTTGCCGCCTTGTGCAAATCAATCAATAACTACTGGCTTTTGACTCCATATTTATGCGCCGTGATCTCTTCCAATTTGACCTTCCCGATGAGCTGATAGCCCGCCAGCCCGCTGAACAGCGGCAGGGTAGTCGGCTGTTGTATCTCGACTCCGCGTCTGAGGACCTGCGCCATCAGCAGTTTACTGATCTGCTATCGCATATTGAACCCGGCGATCTGATGGTGTTTAACAATACCAAGGTGATTGCAGCGCGCTTATTCGGTCAGAAGGAAAGCGGTGGCAAAATTGAGGTATTGGTAGAGCGTGTGCTGAGTGCGGATTCCGTTTTAGCCCATATTCGCGCTAGCAAGTCGCCTAAACCGGGCAATCAGCTGTTGTTTGATGAGGGCTATAGTGCAGAGATGCTGGGCCGCAGTGGTGATCTGTTTGAATTACGATTTAGTGCGCCGGTGTTTGATGTGCTAGATCAGATTGGTCATATGCCATTACCTCCTTATATAGATCGTGCCGATACTAAGGAAGATCAGAGTCGCTATCAGACGGTTTATGCTGATCAGCTGGGTGCGGTGGCTGCGCCGACTGCAGGGCTGCACTTTGATGATCAGATGCTGGCCGACATAAAAGCCAAGGGCGCGAAGATTGCTTTTGTGACACTTCATGTGGGCGCTGGAACTTTTCAGCCGGTGCGTGCGGACAATATCCATGACCACCATATGCACAGGGAGTGGCTCCAGGTAAGTGATGAGGTCTGTGAGCAGGTGCGCGAGACTAAGGCGGCTGGCGGCCGAGTCATTGCTGTGGGCACGACCAGTGTGCGCTGTCTGGAAACGGCGGCGAGCTCGGGTTCGATTATGCCTTTTGAGGGCGATACCAATATTTTTATCTTCCCCGGCTACCGCTTTAAAGTAGTGGACGCTCTGTTAACCAATTTTCATCTGTCGGAATCGACGCTGCTTATGTTGGTCAGCGCTTTTGCCGGTTATCAGCCTATAATGCAGGCTTATTTAGAGGCGGTGGCTGAGCGCTATCGGTTCTTTAGTTATGGCGATGCAATGTTTTTGCGTCACAACCCCCAGGCTTCTGAGACTATTCCCGAATGAGTTCCACTTCTGATACCACCACTAATTCCACACCCAATGTCCAGGGGCATCCCCAATCTAAGCGCGAGTGCTTTATGGATTTTGCTGTGTCGGCTACTGACGGCAAGGCGCGACGTGGTGAAATGACCTTTCCGCGGGGCAAGGTGCAGACTCCTGCCTTCATGCCTGTGGGCACCTACGGCACGGTGAAAGGTATGTTACCCAAGGATATAGTTGAGATCGGTGCTGAGATGATTCTCGGCAATACCTTTCATCTGATGCTGCGTCCCGGCACTGAGGTGATTAAAGCCCACGGTGACCTCCATGACTTTACCCAGTGGCAGGGTCCAATTCTCACTGATTCCGGTGGTTTTCAGGTGTTTAGTCTTGGGGATATGCGCAAGATTACTGAAGAGGGTGTGAAGTTTAAGTCGCCGATTGATGGTAGCCCGGTATTTATTGATCCGGAGACGTCCATGCAGGTACAGGCGGATCTGGGCAGTGATGTGGTGATGATCTTTGATGAGTGCACGCCCCATCCAGCTACGGTGAAGCAGGCCAGTGATTCTATGCAGCTTTCATTACGTTGGGCGGAGCGCAGTAAAACCGCTCATGGCGACAGCCCTTCGGCGCTGTTCGGTATTGTTCAGGGTGGCATGTATGAGTCCCTGAGGGATGAATCACTAAAAGGATTGGTAGATATAGGCTTTGATGGCTATGCCATCGGTGGGTTGTCGGTTGGCGAACCCAAGGAAGACATGATGCGTATTCTCGATCATCTGGCGCATCAGATGCCAGCGGATCGACCGCGCTACCTGATGGGTGTGGGTAAGCCTGAAGACTTGGTGGAAGGCGTACGCCGCGGTATCGATATGTTTGACTGTGTGATGCCCACCCGCAATGCCCGTAATGGGCATCTGTTTACTAGCACCGGTGTGGTGAAAATTCGCAATGCTCGTCATCGCCATGACACTGGCACGCTGGATAGTCAATGTGACTGCTATACCTGCACTAACTTTAGTCGCGGCTATCTCCATCACTTGGAACGCTGTGGCGAGATGCTCAGTGCTCAGCTCAACACCATCCATAATTTACGCTTTTACCAGACGCTGATGGCAGGCCTGCGTGAGGCCATTGCCGAGACCCGACTGGAAGCCTTTGCCGATGAATTTTATCTGCAGCAGGGTAAGGATAAGCCTGCGCTTTAGGGCGTGAGGCTGTAGGGGGTTTAAATCGTCAATTGTGCCCCCAAATATGATGCTAATGCCGCTATAATGCGCCGCTGAATTTATTGGAATGTCTGATCATGCCTAACAAGTTTCCCCTGTGGAAGAATATAACAATCCTCTTGGTTGTCACCTTTGGTTTTGTTTTTGCCGCGCCAAACCTCTATCCACCGGATCCAGCGATTCAGCTGTCGGGACAGAGCGGTGCTATGCAGATCGATGCTGCGGTACTGCAAAAGGTTGAGCAGTCACTAGATGAAGCGGGTATTGCCCACTTTGCGGGTGAGTCCGATGGCGAAGCGCTGTTGATCAGACTGAAAGATATAAAACTCCAGCTGCGCGCCAAGGAAGTGATTCAGGCGACCATGGGTGGAGACTATATTGTTGCATTGAACCTGGCGCCAACCACTCCAGACTGGTTGCGTGACTTGGGTGGTGTACCCATGAAGTTGGGTCTCGACCTCAGTGGCGGCGTGCACTTTTTGCTGGAGGTCGATCTGGCCTCAGCACTGGCTACTCGACTTGAGAGTGATCTCGAAGATGTTAAGACGGCGCTGCGGGAAGAGCGTATTCGCTACCGCAGCTTTGAACTGAGCAATAATCAAATTGTTGGCCAATTTCGCGATGCAGAAGAAGTGGCTCGCGCCAAGACCTTAATTCGCACTAATTTGCGTGATCTGCAGCCACAGTCTCAGCCGGGTCAAAACCCACTGACACTGGTACTCAAACTGAGCGATATCGCCAGCGGCGAAATTGAAGATAACGCCATCAAACAAAACCTGACCTCATTGCGCAATCGTGTAAACGAATTGGGTGTCTCTGAGCCGATGGTGTCCCGTCAGGGTAAAAACCGCATTGTGGTAGAACTGCCTGGTGTTCAGGATACAGCTGAAGCTAAGCGTATTATCGGTAAGACAGCCAATTTGGAATTTCGCCTCGAGGCCAGTGGTCGAGTTGGCGAGATGTTTGATTTCCGTAATCCAAAAGGGCAGGGCCCAGATGCTCGCCTTGAGAGCAAGGCCGTGATTACCGGTGAGAATGTCACCGATGCCCGCGCCAGCTTCGATGAAAATGGTCGCCCTCAGGTCAGTATCACTCTCGATGCCAAGGGTGGCTGGCAGATGGGTTATGCCACGCGAGACAATATCGGTCGTCGTCTCGGTGTGCTGTTTATTGAGTTCAAAACCCGATTGGTAAAATCCATTGACGAAAACGGTGAGTTGGTGCTGACCCCCGTGCCGTTTGTCGAAGAAAATATTATCAGCTTGGCCACGGTTCAGGCTCAGCTTGGCAAGACATTTAGAATCACTGGCCTTGAGCAGCGTGAATCTTCAGAACTGGCGCTGCTGTTACGTGCCGGTGCCCTGGCCGCGCCTATGTACATTGTTGAAGAGCGCACCATTGGCCCCTCACTGGGTGCTGACAATATTGCGCTGGGTGTTAAGTCGGTTGCTGTGGGCATGGCTCTGGTACTGATATTTATGCTGGTGGTCTATCGCGGCTTTGGTGTCTTTGCCAACATTGCTCTGGCGATGAATTTGGTGCTATTAGTGGCCTTTATGTCACTGCTCGGCGCGACCCTAACCTTGCCTGGTATTGCCGGCATAGTTCTGACTGTGGGTATGGCGGTGGATGCCAACGTGCTTATTTTCTCGCGGATTCGTGAAGAGTTGGCTGCAGGAGCGTCGATTCAGGGCTCGATCAGTGCTGGTTATGACCGCGCCTTTGTGTCGATTTTGGATGCCAACATCACTACGTTAATTGTTGCCTTGATTCTGTTCTTAATTGGTTCGGGCCCGGTTCAAGGTTTTGCCGTGACATTGTCTATCGGTATTTTGACCTCTATGTTTACTTCTATTGTGATGACCAGAGGACTGGTTAACCTGGTTGTCGGTGGCCGCAAAATCAAAACCCTGTGGATTTAGGAAGAAGATTATGACTACGTTAAAAATCTATAACTTCATGGGATTGCGCAAAGCTGCAGCGATTTTCTCTGCTGTCCTGTTGATTGCCTCGGTGGCGTCGCTGTCGACCAAAGGGTTGGTGCTGGGTCTGGATTTTTCCGGTGGCACACAGATCGAAGTGGGCTATGAGCAGCCAGCTGATGTTGCGGCGATTCGCCAGCAGCTTGAAACAGCGGGTTTTGAAAGTCCGGTAGTGATTCAGTATGGCTCTGAAACTGATGTTTTGATCCGCTTGCAGGGCAAGCCGGAACAGGGTCTGTCGGAGAAGGTTTACGATGTTTTACAGGACGGCAGCGAAGCGGTTGAATTGCGTCGTGTCGATTTTGTTGGCCCACAGATTGGTGAGGAACTGCGCGAAGATGGCGGCCTCGGTATGCTTACAGCGTTGGCCGTGGTGATGCTCTATGTGGCGATCCGCTTTCAGCTAAAGTTCTCCATTGCCGCTGTATTGGCTCTGGCCCACGATGTAGTTATCACCCTTGGTTTTTTCTCTATCACTGAACTCGAGTTTGATCTCACTGTGTTGGCCGCAATATTGGCGGTGGTGGGTTATTCCCTAAACGACACCATTGTTGTATCGGATCGGATCCGGGAAAATTTCCGTAAAATTCGCAAGGCGACACCGGTGGAAGTGATCAACGAGTCACTCTCACAGACATTGTGGCGCACCATTAATACCTCGGTAACCACTATGCTGGTACTGCTGGCGCTTTACTTTATTGGCGGTGAGTTGATTCACAACTTTGCCGTGGCGCTGATGGTGGGTGTGGGCATAGGTACTTATTCTTCAATCTATGTCGCTGCCACCGTTATGCTGGCACTTAAAGTTGATCGCGAAGACTTACTTGAGCCAGTTGAAGGCGAGTTGGTCGACGACCTGCCTTAAATCTGTCGCGCCTGATTCTGGCGTGATCCACTGATCCCTAGTGACGCCGGCTGTGCTATCTTAAGTAGATTGTAAACCGCTGTACTGACAACGGATAGTGGA
>CAJQJT010000295.1 GCA_905478725.1 uncultured Pseudomonadales bacterium | reverse complement strand
TACAGTCACCGCTCTCTGTCCCGGCTATACCGCCACCAAGATGATGGATAACCCAGATCAGGGGGGCAAGTTATTGGTTCCCGCGGGCATGCTGCAGTCACCCCGAGAAGTTGCCGAACAGGGTATTGAAGCTTGTCTCGCCGGTCGACCGACCATTGTTACCGGACTGGCAAATCGCATTACCGTGGCGCTTACCCGCCTGCTCTCGCGAATGGCTCTGGCAAAAATCGCTGGTCGCTATTACCGCAGCAACATGCAGTAGCCCTCTCACGACACCCCAATAAAAAGAATAAAAGAGACCAACATGAACGAGCAAACACCGAGCAAAGTAATGATCACCGGCGCCAATGGCTTTATTGGCAATAGTCTTATGCGTCACTATAAACAGCAAGGTATTGAAGTTGTCGGTGTCGATTTGCGCGGCGATGGCGGATCTATTGTGGAGGGTGATATTGGCAATCCCGAAACAATTGCCGAACTGCTCGATCAATGCGATGTCATTATTCACACTGCCGCATTAGTCTCCAACGCTCTCAGTGACGCAGATATGTGGCGGGTCAATGTACAGGCCACAGCCAACCTAATTGCTGCGGCTGAGAAACATAATGTTAGGCGCTTTGTGCAACTTTCATCCATTGTTGCCTACGGTAATTCAGCTGCCGGTGAGCTCCATGAAGATCACCCGGTACATGCAGATGGCGGCAGCTATGTGCTAACCAAACTCGCCTCTGAACATGTGGTGTTAGCGGCTCACGCCAAGGGCAATATAGAGATCGTGATTATACGCCCGGGCGATGTCTACGGTCCCGGCAGCAGACCCTGGTTAATATTGCCTTTAGAAGCCATTCACAAAGGTCAGTTTATGCTTCCCGAAAAGGGCGAAGGCTTTTTTCGCCCCACCTACATAGATGATCTAATTCGTGGAATAGTACTCGCGGTTGCTAGCCCTGAAGCCAATGGCGAGATATTTAATCTCTCATGCAAGGGTTATATCAGCAGTAAAGAATTTTTTAGTCACCACTTCAGCTGGCTCAACAAAAAAGGTCCAATGGTGGTATCCACTCGACTGGCACTGATAGCCGCCAGCTTAGCCACCAAACTTGCCTATCTAACCGGCGGTGTGAATGAAGCCTCCACTGCCACAGTGGCTCAGTTATCGACCAAAAGCTGGTTCAGCATAGAGAAAGCCCAGCGAATTCTCGGCTGGGCACCTGAAGTGTCGTTTGAAGAGGGAATGGCGCGCTCAAAGCAATGGGCTACGGACGAGGGCCTGTTAAAGAAGTAATCAGTCTTTTGAATTAACGGAGTGTGCTGTGCGATAGGACCCGGCGGTCTCGCCGGTCCACTGCTTAAAGCTGCGATAAAAAGAGCGGGCCTCAGCATAACCCAGCTCATAGGCAATATTGTCTAGTGTCAGCTCGGTATTTTTCAAAAAGTAAGTCGCCAGTTCATAGCGCAGCTCATTGAGCACATCTTTGTAGTGGGTGCCCTCTTCGCTCAATTTGCGCTGAAGGGTACGACTGCTGATACCTAGCTTTTCGGCGATCATTTCACTGGAAGGAGGTTGCTGGTTAATCATCAAGCGTAAAATATTTTTTACCTGATCAGAGGTGCGCTGACTTTGATCTAACCCCGCCAATAGTTTGGTTGCATGGGCCAACAGCATTTCCAACAGCTCTCCATTAGCCTGAGGTAGCACCTCATCGAGTAAGCTCTCGCGAATTCGAATGCCACTGGCGGGCTGATCAAACAGCACATCACAATGAAAAATTTCCTGATAATCCGCCAAGAGCGCTGGGTCCGCTGGCGCTGAATGCTCAAACCAAACACTGTCCCAATGATCAAAGTTAAGATACTGCCGGGCGTAACAGACCCAAGAGCCCAGCACATTCTCCACCTCGTGACGCTTCACCGCGGGATCGGTAAACAGACATTGCCAGCGCTGCAAGACAACACCATGGGCAGTCTCAAATGAGGTGACGCCCATATCACCAACGATTTTTTCATAGATCGGAATTTTTGCCTGAATCATCCGCAGGGTCGAACAGTTCATAGAGATGTAGCCGAGCACACTAAATGAGGCCGGTTCAACAAAGCCTGAAGCGTGCAAACCAAAACAGGGGTCTTTACTCGCTGGAATCAACAGCGCTAAGAGCCTCTCCATACAGGCATTGGGCAGATGGCGATTATTGTCTTCGAGCATCTTGGGATCTATTCCAGCCTCAGCCAATAAAGGCTGAATATCGACACCGCAGGCTTCGGCAGCCTTAACATATTGCTTAATCGCAGGTGCCGAGGCTAACCCATTACTGACGACTTGATTCATCTTTTGCCCCCTGTGTATGCAGCTGACCGAAATAGTGACACAGCTGTCGTCACCTGACAGTGACCCAATTTAACTGCAGACTATCATAGGCAACAAAGCTTAGTCTCAATAAACAACTCTAATAATAAGGTATTCACTATGCGTCTATGGAATGGCTGGGGAAATGAAAACAGCGACTTGCTGATGGAACTCAATAGCGGTCTGCGCAATCTGCTGCAGGCACTAGTAGGACCAGCCATCCCCTTAGGTGAGGCAACACTGGAACAGGTTATGGCTAAAGTGCCGGTCTCCAAAGCCCCCGCCCACCCGCTTATCAGTACAGACCCAGAGACCCGAGTGCGTCATGCCCGGGGCCAAAGCTTACCCGACTGGCTGGCCATGCACAGCGGTGATGTAGACAGTTTTCCCGACGCTGTGGCAGTGCCCGAGAATAGCGCAGAGGTACGTGAATTACTCTGCTATGCCAGAGACAACGACATTGATGTAATTCCCTATGGCGGCGGTACCTCAGTGGTGGGTCATATCAATCCAGAGATCAGTGCGCGCCCCATATTGACCATTGACATGAGCGCCATGAACAAGCTGATTCACTTTGATCGCGAGAGTCAGTTAGCCACCTTTGGTGCTGGCACAGCTGGCCCTGAGCTGGAAGCACTGCTGCAAAAAGAAGGTTATACCCTGGGTCATTTCCCTCAGTCTTGGGAACTCTCCACAGTGGGCGGTTGGGTTGCTAGTCGCTCCAGCGGACAGCAGTCTCTGCACTATGGCCGCATTGAAAATATGTTTGCTGGCGGCTCAATTGAAACCCTCGCAGGCACTCTTGAGATACCCACTATTCCCGCCTCGTCTGCGGGTCCCGATATTCGCGAGATGATTCTTGGCTCTGAAGGACGCATGGGCATTATTACCGAGGTTGTAGTGAGAGTAACCAAGCTGCCTGAGGAAGAATTTTTTCAGGTGGTATTTTTCCCCTCTTGGGAAATTGGCCTTCAGGCCGCCAGAGAATTAATCCAACAGCGCATTGCCCTGTCTATGGTGCGTCTGAGCAATCCATTGGAAACCACCAGCTTGCTCTATATGGGTGCCGGTGATGACAGCAGCGGCGTGGTCGCTCTGGAAGCTGCCCTGGCAGAAAAAGGCATTGGTGCTGGCAAAGTAATGATGACCTTTGGTGTCACCGGCTCCGCCCGTCACTGTGCTGTAGCCAAAGAGATGGCCCTAGATCAGTGCATCAGCCTTGGCGGTTTGGCCGATCAAGTTGGCTTGGGTGATAGATGGGCCCATGGCCGCTTTCGTGCGCCCTACCTGCGGGATCCTCTGGGCAGTGCCGGCTATGCGGTGGACACTATGGAGACTGCGGTTGATTGGTCAAAGGTGCCACAGGCTGTGGAGAATATCGAATCCGCGATCCGCAATGGATTGGCCGATGAAGGGGAACAGGTTCATACCTACACCCACCTCAGCCATGTCTATGGTCAGGGTTCAAGCATTTACACGACCTATTTGTTCCGTCTTGGCGACAGCTACGAGCATGCCATGAAGCGCTGGCACAAACTGAAGGCTGCTGGTGCCAACCAAATCGTTGCCAGTGGCGGCACTATTAGTCACCAACACGGTGTGGGACGAGATCACAGGGACTATCTGGTAGCTGAGAAAGGCGACCTGGGTTTGGCGGCAATCAATGCACTGTGCCAGCTATTTGATCCTGAAAGCCAGATGAATCCAGGCAAACTATTACCTGACGAGCTCAACTAAAATGACTGAAGTAAGTGCTTTAACTGACCGTGCTTTAACTGAAGGTCCTTTAACTGATCGCCGCTTTAGCTCCAGTGACAAACTCCTCACCCAGATGCGCAGTGGCGAGTCTCTAAACTGGGACATCATTATTATTGGTGGTGGCATTACCGGTGCCGGTATTTTGCGTGAAGCCGTGCGCCGGGGTTACCGTGCCCTGCTGCTTGAACAGGGGGACTTCTCCTCCGGCACCTCCAGCCGCTCATCGAAAATGGTTCACGGAGGTTTGCGCTATCTAGCCGCCGGTGACCTGAAACTGACCAAAGAGAGCCTCACCGAGCGCGAACGTCTGCTTGCAGAAGCACCGGGATTGGTCGATCGGATCAACTTTTATTTCGCCCTCAGCAAAGGTCTGTTTCCGGGCCGCTGGGCTATGGCCGTTATTTTAACCATCTATGACTTTATTGCCGGTATCTACGACCATCGCTATCACAATAATCGCCGCCTCGCGGAGCGATTCCCCGGCCTCGAACAGGGCCACCTCAATGGGGCTGCCTCCTACAGCGACGCCATGGTCGACGATTCAAGATTGGTGCTGCGGGTGTTGCAGGAGAGCATCGAAGCTGGCGGCACAGCCATCAACTACAGCAAGGTCAACGAACTGCTACTCGAAGAGGGGCAGGTTAAGGGTGTCAGCCTAAATGATCCTGAGGGCGATGCTGGTATTAGTCTGCGAGCCCCAGTGGTGATCAATGCCACCGGCGCTTGGGCCGACCGTCTGCGCAACCAGGTCAACCCCGAAAAACGTATCCGCCCACTGCGTGGTAGCCACTTGATTATTCCCCGTGCGCTGATGCCGGTCACCGATGTGCTTACATCACTGCATCCGGAGGATAAGCGCGGAGTCTATGTCTACCCCTGGGAAGGCACCACGGTTATTGGCACTACGGATCTTGACCACGATGAAGATTTAGATGTTGAGGCGAGCATTAATAATGCAGAAGTGGACTATTTGCTGCGGGCATTTAATGTGCAGTTTCCCAAGCAAGCCATTAGCCGCGCCGATATTATTTCCAGCTGGGCTGGAGTGCGTCCGGTTATCGCTTCGGAAAGTTCCAAAGACCCTTCAAAGGAACGCAGAGATCATGCAGTCTGGTCAGACAATGGCTTAATTACCGTTAGTGGCGGCAAGCTCACTACCTTTAGGCTTATTGCTCTGGATGCCCTGAAGGCGGCCCTGCCCCAGTTACCCGAAGCTAAACCATTCACCGACGAACGAGTATTCACCACCCCCGACCTAACCCCTGAAGATCTGATTGCCGATGATCCAATCTGGGCGCAGCGTCTACTGGGTCGCTACGGAACCCAAGCCAAAGCAATGCTCGAGAGTGCCCCAGAGGCAGAGCGCCAGCGCATTGACGGTGCCGACTTTTGTCTCGCCGAATGTCGCTGGGCGGTACGCCATGAGGCGGTTACTCA
>CAJQJT010000294.1 GCA_905478725.1 uncultured Pseudomonadales bacterium | reverse complement strand
CCCTTCCCGCCTAAAACTAGATTCTGGAAGTATATGGCAAAGTCCTTAACCGAATGTTGACAGTTATCTCAATATTGGCGGCAAGCTGCTACTCACCGCACACTAATCGACTACGCGCCACCTCTTAGCTTCGTGCGCATGTCGTCAAACTGAATGCCAACAGCATCACTAACCGCTGGGCTGCGCAGACTCACTAATACCACTGCCACGGCGGACAGAATAAAGCCGGGTACCAATTCATAGATATCAAAGAGGCCACCACTTAGCTGAGACCAAACCATCACTGTCACCGCTCCCACCAAGATACCAGCTAGGGCACCCTGAGACGTCATGGAACGCCAATAAAGGCTAATTAGAATAGCGGGGCCCAAGGAAGCACCGAGACCGGCCCAGGCATAACTGACCACATCTAGCACCTTACTCTCAGGATCCATAGCCATCGCCGATGCAATCACTGCCAGTACAATAACGGCAATGCGGCCCACTTTCATGCGCGTTTCAGCGGAGAGGGACTTCTTCACCATCAGCGGATATAAATCCTCGGCCAGTGCTGCGGAGCAGACCAACAGCTGGGAATCTACAGTACTCATAATCGCCGCGAGAATTGCTGCCAACAAAATACCTGCAACCAGGGGATGGAAAACCAAACTGGTTAGGGTGATAAAGACTTTTTCTGGATCCGCTAAGGGCTCATTCAAATAAGCGATACCACAGAAACCCACCAAAATAGCCATCAGGTAGCCGAAGGAGGCCCAGCTGACGCCAATAACCGTGGCCACACCAGTCTCATCAGCAGAGCGGATCGCCTTAAAACGCGCGAGAATATGGGGCTGACCAAAGTAACCCAGACCCCAACCGAGCAGGCCGAAAATCGTCAGCCAACCCAGAGGTTCCCCGGCGGCGTTGGTAAACATATTTAATAATTCAGGATTGGTCCCCTCGATGGTCGCCACAGCAGAAGAGAACCCACCGACATTATCGAGCACCAGTACCGGCACCGCGACCAGAGCAATGAGCATCAGCAAACCCTGGAACACATCAGTCCAGGAAACGGCTAAAAAGCCTCCGAATAAGGTGTAAAACAAAATTAAGATGACACCGACAAAGACCGCAACATAGTAGTCGAGACCAAAGACCACGTTGAATAACTTGCCACCGGCAATCAGGCCTGAGGCCACATAGAAAAGGAAGAACAGCAAAATACTGATCGCGGCAATCGACTTCAGCCACACCGTTGAATCCTGAAAACGGCGCTGCAAATAGGCTGGAATGGTCACAGCATCATCGAGCATCTCGGTATAGATGCGTAGACGCTTGGCCACCAGCATCCAATTGGCTGCGACACCAATGGTTAAACCCAGAGTAATCCACGCAGCCTCAAGGCCCGCCAGATAGGCGTATCCCGGTAGACCCAAAAGAATCCAGCCACTCATATCTGAGGCGCCGGCACTAATCGCGGTCACTAACGGAGAGAGTTTTCGGCCGCCAAGAAAGTAATCAGTGGCGTCCTTAGTTTTGCTGTAGGCATAGATTCCGATCGCTAAAACGATGATGACATAGAGCAAAAAAGCAATGGTGGTAGGTAGCGACAGTTGAGACATGAGACCCCTTGATGTTGCTGTTATTGTTTAAATAGCTAACTTGAGCGGCTAACTTGATTGCCTAACAGGCTAACATGTCCACTAAAGATTAATTGCTTTAATCTCAGACGAATGATCAATTTCATCACGGACAATTTGCAAAGTTTCAAAATCGAATAGCTCAGTATCCGCAAGTTGGGAAGGCGAAATACTTTTTATAGAACTGAAAATACTCTCAATACGACCTGGGTACTGGCGCTCCCAATTGACCAACATCTCTTTGACCACGTTGCGTTGCAGGCCATCTTGAGAACCGCAAAGGTTGCAGGGAATAATCGGGAATTCTTTCAGCTCCGCCAATGCCACCAGATCATCTTCGCGACAATAAGCCAGTGGACGAATGACAATATTCTTTTTATCGTCGGACAGTAATTTTGGCGGCATGGCCTTAAGTTTGGACTGGTAGAACATATTCAAAAACAATGTTTCGACAATATCATCCCGATGATGACCCAGAGCAACCTTGGTGCAGCCGATCTGTTCCGCGAATCCATAAAGCGTGCCGCGACGCAGACGTGAGCAGAGGCTGCAGTAGGTTTTTCCTTCAGGAACCTTGCTGGTGACAATGCTGTAGGTGTCTTTCTCGAGGATATGGTATTCGATGTCGAGCTTATCCAGATACTCGGGCAGCACATGCTCGGGAAATCCCGGCTGTTTCTGGTCGAGATTCACCGCAACCAGATCAAACTTGATTGGTGCGCTGGCCTGCAAACCCATCAAGATATCGAGCATGGCATAGGAATCTTTGCCGCCGGAGAGGCAGACCATAATGCGGTCGCCCTCTTCGATCATGTTGTAATCGGCGATCGCTTTGCCCACATTGCGGCGCAGACGCTTCTGCAGTTTGTTGGCTTCCAGCTGGTTTTTGCGGATCGACATTGGGGCGGCTCTGAGTGCGGTGATTTAAAAGCCGGCTATTGTAATTGCAGGATGGGGTTTCACCAAGTCGGATGTTGGTATTGGGTTGATGGCAAGATTGAGATCTCTCACATGCGTTCGAGATGACAGGCTGGAGGTGGCTTGCCACTCACTAACCTGTTATACCAATAGAGCTGTAAAAACCTGTCATCCCGACAGAGCGCAGCGACGAGGGATCTCAAA
>CAJQJT010000293.1 GCA_905478725.1 uncultured Pseudomonadales bacterium | reverse complement strand
GCACTAAGTCTTTAAGTGTAGAGAGTTAAGATGTTATATGCCCAAGTGGTGGAATTGGTAGACACGCTATCTTGAGGGGGTAGTGGCGAAAGCTGTGCCGGTTCGAGTCCGGCCTTGGGCACCATATAAAGACCAGTGAGATTTTTCGTTATTGGCACTCTTAAAGCTCCGCTAGTCGGGGCTTTTTTTGTGCCTGCCAAAACCTGCTGTTGCAACACAATTGTCATTTTTATGTCACTCCAATGTCACCTCAAAGGGCTATTTTCGTCGGACTAAATTTTTAGCTCTCCGGGGGAGATCATGAATAAATTAACCTTAAGTATTGCCATACTCGCCGCAACTAACGCCATGGTTGCGTCAGTTGTAGCCCAAGACAGTTCAACGTTGGAAGAAATTACTATAGTCGGTAGCAAGGCTACCTTGATCTCTGCTGTTGAAAAACAGCGTGAATCGAATAGTCTTATCTCCGTTGTCGATTCAGATGCCATGGGCAGCTTTGCTGATACCACTGCTGCTGAGGCAATTAGAAGACTTCCCGGTATATCCATCGAAAACGATCAGTCAGAAGGCCGCTATGTCACCATTCGTGGCTTGAGCTCAGACCTAAATTCCATCGCCGTGAACGGTGCATCCATGGTGGCACCGGAGAACGGGCGCAGTGTTATGCTCGATGGTCTGCCCACTGAGTTGTTAGACTCTATTACAGTCGCCAAGTCCCTGACCCCTGAGATGGATTCAGATTCAATCGGTGGACGTGTTGATTTTAAGACTAAAAAGCCTTCAGAACTGGAAGGCAGACTACTGGCCCTTAAAGTACAAAATAATTTTGGTCAATATGCCGCTGAAAAGCTTAACCCTAAGCTGGCATTAACCTATGGCGACAAAATTAATGACATGGCTGCTCATGTCTTCGGTGTCACCTACTCAAGCAAAGATATAGTCGCATTTAATAATGAGACCGGTTTTGGCTGGGAAGATGGGGCAATGAACGATGATTATGAAATGCGTTATTACGAGCTCACCAGAGAGCGTCTAGGTATGACTTATGACGTCGATTTTCTTATTGGTGATGATGATCGTCTATTCGCTAACCTATTCTGGAATCAGTACAACGATTCAGAGCTTCGCTGGAAAGATGAGTACGGCGATATTGGCGATCAAGTGATTTCAACCTCAGCAAATGGCATGGTGGTTAACGAAATCAAACATGATGCCGAGACTCGCGTTCGTGAAGAGACTCGTACTATTGCAGCGTTCAATTTGGGCTATGAGACTGCAGTTTCGGGATGGTTTGTCGATACCATGGTCAGTTACTCATTTGCTGAAGAAGATGACAGCAATAACGCAGAAGCTAACTTCCGCACCAAATATCGCAATGACGACAAAATTACGACTATTAATTGGGCCGATTCACAGCGCCCTTACCTAACGCCTGCTGATGCTTCACTTTACGATCCTGCTGAAATGGGATTTGATGGTTTTGAAGTAACCGCTAATGTCTCTCAGGATTCTGAAGTCGCTTTTGTCTTCAATGCTGAAAAAGAGTTCGATTTTGGTGTTGTAAAAACCGGTGTCAAAGTGAAGAGTCGCGAGAAAGATGTCGACGATTACATTATTGTCTATGACGGCTGGGGCGATAATACCCTTGCAGATATGAATCCACAGACTAATAGTGATTGGTTCTTTGCAGACCAAACCTTTAGTCAGCAGGCAGATCCAAGCCTAGTATGGGCCATGAAAGATCGGGTTGACGAAATGGATGTCGACTTTGAAGATGATATTAGCCGCGATTTTACCACCACTGAAGATATCTTCGCGGCATACATTCAGAACACTTATACCTGGGATAAAGCGGTTGTGGTCGCCGGAATGCGCTACGAAAATACCTCTGTTGATTCCCAGGCTCACGATCAGGTTACGCTTGCGCAAACCACTGCTTCAAGTGATCACTCGTTCTTTGCCCCAAGCGTTAATGTTAAATACTTCTTCAATGATCAACTACAGTTGCGAGCAGCAATTTGGAAAGGTCTGTCACGTCCAGGCTTCACTAAAACGGCGCCTAAGTTAAATGTTAATTATGACGACGGCGGTGCAAAGGTGAGCGGTTCAGCGGGCAATCCACTACTGAAGCCCTACGAAGCAGTTAACTATGATCTATCCATTGAGTTCTATGGCGAGGGCATGACCTTTATTAGCGCAGGTCTGTTCAGAAAAGATATCAAGAACGCCATTTATCCTACTATCCAGAAAAATGCCACGATCATGGGTGTTGCCTTTAATGACGGTGTTGAAACCTGGATCAACTCAGGTGATTCGACTATTGATGGCTTTGAGTTGAATGGCCAGTATGGTTGGGACAACGGCTTGTATGTTGCGGCCAATATGACGTTGACTGATGGCGAGAGCAGCTTCGCATTTGAAGACGACAACAGCTTCACTACACCGTTCAGAAAGTTGGCAGATGAAGCCGCCAATATCAGTGTTGGCTACGATAAAGGCCCTTGGGATGTCCGTATAGCGGCTAACTACCGCAGCGAATACCTTGATTGGCTCGCCGATGAGAACGGCAGTATTGATGATCTTAGTGAAAACAATATGCGCTGGGTAGACGCCTATGTTCAAGTCGATCTGACCGCCAAATATAAGGTTAATGACGCGCTTGCAATCAAATTTGAAGCCGTGAATCTGGGCAATCGTGCTGAATATTACTACTGGGGTGATGATTCACAATTGTCACAGTACGATATTTTTGGCAAGAACTACTCCCTGGGTATGACCTACAACTTCTAATTATTTTTGCTTGGTTCCTCGGCAGAGCAGCGTCTCTGCCGAGGTTTCGAAAACCAATCCCATAATCTAAAAAAGGAATTGAAAATTGCGTTCTTTGAAACAGCTTATTAAAGCCTTTGCTCTCTATACAATGATCAACAAAAAGACCGGCATAGCGCTGGTCTTTTGTGGCTTGGCTCTCATTAGTGGCTGCAGTTCATTGGTTCAAGTGCCTGCACTCTATGAAACGCCTCAGGTAATTTCGCCCGATGATGCGGCAGATGATCCGGCCATCTGGTTGAATTCTGCGGTCCCGGCACAATCGCTTATTTTGGGCACCGATAAACAAAGCGGGGTTTATAGTTACAACCTTCAAGGTGAGACAGTCGGCTATACCGAGCTCGGAAAAATCAACAATATTGATACGCGCAGTATCGACACCTATACCTATATTGTTGCGTCAAACCGCACCCAGCAGAGTGTTGATCTGTGGCGCTTTGCCGATTCAGCTATGGCTGAAGCTGCTGCCAAAGGTGATTTCTCTCTACCTGCAAAGCGCTTTATGCAGGGTCAGTCGGAGATTGATATCTATGGTGCCTGTATGGGGCTGGATAAGCGCTTGGGATTGCTGGCCTTTGTTACCGAAGATGAAGGGCCGCGAGTTGAAGTGTGGAAAACTACCGCTGATGGTCTCAAGTTGTTACACACCTTTGATAATGGCGGTGAATCTGAAGGTTGCGTCTACGATGATGAAAATCATACCCTATTGATTTCGGAAGAAGAGGTGAATGGCGTCTTGCGTGCCTACCCAGTAACCGAGGCTCTCGACTTTTCCAATCCAGTGATTATTGATTCTCGGGAAGGCAATATTGGTGGCGATCCAGAGGGCGTTACTCTGTATAAAACCAGTGCTACAGAAGGCTATATTATCTTGTCGTCTCAGGGTGACTCCAAATTCAATCTCTACAGTCGCACTGCCCCCTATGCTTATTTGGGGAGCTTTGAGGTGGCCGAGGTCGGCACTGTCGATGGTGTCAGCATTACTGACGGCATCGCCGCCATAAACTATCCGCTCAATGAGGATTTCCCTCGGGGGCTCTTAGTGGTCCAAGACAATGACAAT
The DNA here is from genome assembly GCA_905478725.1 of uncultured Pseudomonadales bacterium. Lineage (GTDB taxonomy): Bacteria > Pseudomonadota > Gammaproteobacteria > Pseudomonadales > Porticoccaceae > HTCC2207. The sequence goes on along the minus strand of CAJQJT010000293.1, from coordinate 6,578 downwards.
ATCAGCAAGAAAAAGCGCAAGCCTAAGCGTCAGAACTTTAAGTTAATTTCATTTGCCGACGTTATTGAGGCTCTGCAGCTTAAGTAACATTCAGTTGATGCCCCATCAGCTGGTGGGGCTAGTCGGATTTCCCTTCAGACCTTTTTTTGGCTCTCCTGCGATTGAGAAGATAAAGAGCCAGGAAAAGTGATCCCCAGCCAAGAAAGGTAATAACAGCTTCAGATGTCGACATAGTGGATCGCTCTCAAATCAATCTGTGTGTGAAATGCAGCGAAGAATAGCAACTGATGCCCTGTTAGTGAATGCCGCATAGGAAGTTAATCAAAAATAGATAGGAAACCCACCGCTATAAGCCATTACAATGATCATGCTTGTTCGTTAAGACTTAATTAAAAGGCAGCAAACATGATCGCAGGAAAAATCATCGCCGGACTTCTCGGCCTCTCCGTCGCGGGCCCAATCGGAGTGCTTATAGGTGTTTATATAGGCCACCAATTTGACAAGGGTCTCGGTGGTTTGCGTCCAATGTCGGCCGAACAGCAAGCCGAGGTCAGAGAGAGTTTCTTTGAGACCGTGTTTGGGCTGTTGGGGCACCTAGCTAAAGCTGATGGCCGGGTCTCGGAAGTTGAGGTAGCTCATGCCGAGGCGTTGATGGCTAAGATGGGGCTGAATACGCCCCATCGCAAAAAAGCTATTGAGCTGTTTAAGGCCGGGTCCCAGAGCGGCTTTTCCATCGATGCCACTATGGATCGATTTATGGCTACCTGTGGCAAGCAGAATAACCTCAAGCGTGCGTTGCTAGATTATCTGGTCTCACTGGCGATCGCCGATGGCGAGTTGCATCAGGCCGAGCAAGATGTGTTGCGTAAAATTGCCGGGCGACTGGGTTTCTCGTCGGCATTGTTCGACAAATTTATGGAGATGGTCAAAGCTCAGTCCCAATTCAAGCAGTCTGGCGGCAGTGGTGGCTACCGAGATTCAACCTCTCCAGGTAAGTTGCAGGCAGCCTATACGGCATTGGGTGTTGAAGCGGCCCAGACAGATGCCCAGATTAAACGCGCTTACCGTAAATTGATCAGCGCCAATCACCCGGATAAATTGATCGGTCAGGGTATGCCGGACGATATGGTGAAGCTAGCAACTGAGCGCACGCAGGAGATTCAGACCGCCTACGAGCTGGTGGTTGCCAGCCGTAAATAAAAAGGCGTTTGTTTCTCAATAGTTTATTGACCTTGCTCGGTGGTCTACCTATAATGCGCGTCCTCTCAAGGGAGGGCGGTTTTATAGAAAACCGTTGTGTCGGTGCGGGATGGAGCAGTCTGGTAGCTCGTCGGGCTCATAACCCGAAGGTCGTTGGTTCAAATCCAGCTCCCGCTACCAATTTAATTGGTAGACATAGTTAAGAAGCCCGAGGCGGGCTCGCTTTTTGTATCGGAGGCGCAGCCGCTCAAAGGTCGTTGGTTCAAATCCAGCTCCCGCTACCAATTTCTAATGGGTAGTTAGTTAGAAAAGCCGAGACAAAATAAGCTGGGAAAGAAGACTGTAAGTCATCTATGATTGGACCAGCTGAGTGGAAAAGGGAGTTGCGGCGAAGTTAGCGCAACAGGTTCCACTACCAATATTCGCGTCGGGTCCGGCGCAAATCGAGGAGCCCCATTTTGGGGCTTTTCTTTAGAAGTTAAAAAAATGGGCCTATGGCCCATTTTTTGTTTGCCAGGAGAAGCCAATGGCTGCGGTCGACAGCACATTAAAAGCGTTATTGCAGCCGGTTGTTGAGGCTCTGGGCTGTGAGCTCTGGGGGCTCCAGTTGGAGTCTGGCGGCAAGCGCAAGTTACTGCGCATCTATATAGATCGCGAAGAAGGTATAGGCGTTGAAGATTGTGAGCGCGTAAGCCGACAATCCGGTGCTGTTCTAGATGTAGAAGATGCTATAAGTGGAGAGTACGTTTTAGAGGTTTCCTCTCCGGGTATGGACAGACCCCTCTATGAGTTGGGTCAGTACGAACGTTACATAGGTGAAGATGTCTCCCTGAGACTGCGCTTTGCCTATGATGGCAGGCGTAATTTTAAAGGTCGTCTTGTGGGTGTTGACGGAGACGAGATTGTTTTGGTGGTTGCAGATACAGAGTATCTGTTTCCGGTTGAAGGAATTGACAAGGCCAATGTGGTGCCTAGATTCTGATCAAGTGAGGTTTGAGCAATGAGTAAAGAAATTTTAATGGTCGCCGAAGCCGTATCCAACGAAAAGGGTGTGGATCAGGAAGTTATATTTCAGGCGATCGAGCAGGCGTTGTCTACAGCGACCAAAAAGCGTTATGACGAAGGCGCCAACATTCGCGTTGTCATTGACCGTGAAACTGGCGACTACGATTCCTTCCGTTGGTGGGATGTGGTTGCTGATGATGTCATGGCCGAGCTGGGTACTCAGTTCACCACCGAAGAAGCTCACGAAAAAGATCCCACACTGGCTGTTGGTGACACCTTCGAAGAAGCGGTAGAAAACATCGCCTTCGGTCGTATTGCAGCCCAGACCGCCAAGCAAGTCATTGTTCAGAAAGTACGCGAAGCAGAGCGTGAGCTGATTATTAGCCGCTTTGTAAACCGTATCGGTGAGATGTTAAACGGCACTGTTAAGAAAGTGACCCGCGACCATATTATTGTCGACTTTGGTGACAACGCTGAAGGCCTATTGCCTCGCGAAGAACTTGTCGGCCGTGAGATCTTCCGTATTAACGATCGTACCAGAGTTATTTTAACCAGCATTCGCGATGATACCCGCGGGCCGCAGTTGTTGGTCTCACGAGCAGCGTCAGAAATGCTTGTGCAATTATTTCACATCGAAGTACCGGAAATTTCTGAAGGCATTATCGAAATTAAAGGTGCTGCTCGCGATCCCGGCCAGCGCGCCAAGATTGCTGTAAAGAGTAAAGACGCTCGTATTGACCCTGTCGGAGCCTGCGTGGGAATGCGCGGCGCTCGAGTCCAGGCTGTGTCCAATGATCTCGACGATGAGCGCATTGATATTATCCTGTGGGATGATAACCCGGCGCAGCTGGTCATCAACGCTATGGCACCAGCCGAAGTAGAGTCGATAGTTGTAGATGAAGACAGTCACTCTATGGATGTTGCGGTCAGCGAAGAGAATTTGGCTCAGGCCATCGGTAAAGGCGGTCAAAATGTTCGTCTGGCATCCGAGCTGACTGGCTGGACCATCAACGTGATGACCATAGACCAGGCGCAAGAGAAGCAGCAGGAAGAATCATTAAATGTCGTTGAGAACCTAATGACGGCATTGGATATTGACGAAGACGTCGCTATCGTTCTGGTTGAAGAAGGGTTCACCAGTCTTGAAGAAGTGGCTTATGTGCCCCTCGAAGAGATGATCGATATAGAAGGCTTCGACGAAGGTATAGCGGTCGAATTGCGCGCTCGCGCTAAAGATGCCCTGTTAACCATGGCACTGGCAAGTGAAGAGCAGTTGGCGAATGCCCAGCCAGCAGAAGATTTGCTGACAATGGACGGCATGAACGATGCGTTAGCGAATACTCTCGCAGGTAAAGGTATTATCACCATGGAAGATCTGGCCGAACAGGCCGTAGATGATCTCATGGAAGTAGATGGAATGGATGAAGAGACCGCAGCAGCATTAATTATGACTGCACGGGCTCCTTGGTTTGTAGACCAAGGTGAATAATTAATCGGGGTGTAATAGAGGACAACCGATGGCTGAAGTTACAGTAAGTGAATTGGCAAAAACCGTAGGCGCACCAGTCGAACGTTTGCTCACGCAAATGAAAGAGGCAGGACTGTCGCATACTTCTGAAGGTGCCTCGGTATCTGACGACGAGAAACAAACGCTGCTGGCCTATTTAAAGGGTCTGCATGGCGATAGTGCTCGTGAGCCAAAGAAAATTGTCTTGCAACGCAAGACCCTGAGCACCTTGAAATCAGGTAATCGCAAAACGGTTAATATCGAAGTGCGCAAAAAGCGTACCTACATTAAGCGTAGCGACGAAGAGATTCAGGCCCAGGTCGATGCCGAAGCTCAAGAGCAGGTAATGGTTGAAGAGGTTGCTGCAGTTGTGGCGCCAGAGCCAGTAGTTGTGCCAGAGCCGGAAGTTGTTGACGACGTTATTCCAGAGCCGGTTGTTGAAGTCATTCCAGAGCCGATTCCAGAACCCACTCCAGAGCCAGTTGCAGACGCACCGAAAGTCTACGCTGATCCTGAGTTGCAGCGTCTGGCTGCCATTGGCGCTCGCCGCAAAGCCGCGGCAGACGCTAAGGCCAAAGAAGAAGCCGAAGCCCTGTTTAAAATTGAGGAAGCTGCTCGATTAGCCGCTGAAGCGGCATCTGCAGCTAAGGCAGCCGAAGCGAAGAAAGTTGGCAGGCCAGCCCCAGTAGCCAAGCCAGCTGTTGCAGGCGAGCCTGTGCATGACAAGACTCGACGTTTTGGCAAGGCAGCACCATCTACTGATGAAGATGATAAAGTTGGCAAGAAAGCCAAGAAGCCAATAGGCAAGGGCGGCAAGAAGAAAGGCCGTCTGGCAATGAACGATATGGACGATTCTCGACGCAAGTCACCGCGCCTGCGTTCTGGTCTGCCAGCTGCATTAAAAATTGATAACAAGCACACCTTCCAAAAGCCCACCGGAAAGAAAGTCTTGGAAGTACCGATTCCAGATGAGATCTCCGTTGGTGAACTGGCTCAGAGAATGTTGAGCAAGACCGGTCCAGTGGTTAGACAGTTGATGAAGATGGGCGTGATGGCGTCGATTAACGAAATGATTGACCAAGAGACTGCTTTCCTAGTAGTTGAAGAGTTGGGTCATCAGCCAGTTGTCGAACAGATCGAAACCGTCGAAGATGAATTAGCTAAGCAGTTCGCTGACATTAAAAGCGAAGGCACTGAATTACCACGAGCGCCGATTGTTACTGTTATGGGTCACGTTGACCACGGTAAGACCTCGCTGCTCGATCAGATTAGAAAATCTCGCGTTGCCTCCGGTGAAGCCGGCGGTATTACCCAGCATATTGGTGCCTATCACGTAGATACGCCCAAAGGCATGGTGACCTTCCTCGATACTCCGGGACACGCAGCGTTTACTGCTATGCGTGCTCGTGGTGCTCAGGCCACCGATGTGGTGATTTTGGTTGTTGCTGCGGACGATGGCGTGATGCCACAGACCGAAGAAGCTATTCAGCACGCTAAAGCTGCTGGTGTTCCCATCGTTATTGCCATCAACAAGATGGACAAAGACGGTGCTGATCCAGAGCGCGTAACCAATGAATTAGCGGCTAAAGATGTTATCCCTGAAGAGTGGGGCGGCGATACTCAGTTTATTAAAGTCTCGGCTCACACCGGCGATGGCATTGATGAGCTATTAGAAGCTGTGCTGCTGCAAGCAGAACTACTTGAGCTAACTGCGCCAATTGATGTCCCCGCTCGCGGTGTCATTGTTGAAGCCCGCATTGATAAAGGTCGCGGTGTTATCGCTACTGCCTTGGTTCAGCAGGGTACTCTGCGCAAAGGCGACTTTATGCTAGCCGGTGAGAGCGTAGGTAAGATTCGCGCCATGACCGACGAAGCGAAAAAGCCGACTCTTGAAGCAGGCCCATCGATTCCAGTAGAGATACTGGGCCTCGACGAAGCACCGAAAGCTGGTGATGAATTCTTCGTTGTAGCCGATGAGCGCAAAGCCAAAGAAATTGCAGAAGCCCGTCAGACTAAAGCTCGTCAAGAGCGCATGTCTCGTCAGCAGGCTGCCAAGCTAGAAAATATGTTTACCGATATGGGTGCTGATCAGGTTAGCAAGCTCAACCTGATTGTTAAAACCGATGTGCGTGGTTCTCTGGAAGCGATTAACTCTGCTCTCCATGAATTCGCCACCAGCGAAGTTGCGGTAGACATTGTTGCCTCTGGTGTCGGTGGTATCACTGAATCCGATATGAACCTGGCCCTGACTACTGGCGCTATTATCCTCGGCTTTAATGTTCGTGCCGGCGGTGCAGCCCGTGCTCTGGCTGAGAAAGAAAATATTGAAGTGCGCTACTACAGCGTTATCTACAATCTTCTCGACGAAGTTAAGTCGGCTCTGTCAGGCATGTTGGCCCCAGAGACCCGTGAAGATATTGTTGGTATCGCCGAAGTTCGCGATGTCTTCCGTTCACCTAAGTTTGGCGCTATTGCCGGCTGTATGGTTATCGAAGGCACAGTGTTCCGCAGCAAGCCAATCCGTGTTCTGCGCGACAACATTGTTATCTACGAAGGCGAGCTAGAATCTCTACGTCGCTTTAAAGATGACGCACAAGAGGTTCGCAACGGTATGGAATGTGGTATCGGCGTGAAAAACTATAACGATGTGAAACCTGGCGATCTGATTGAAGTTTTTGACGTCACTCAGGTACAGCGCTCACTATAAGCACGGACTGACATGCCAAGAGAATTTACTCGCGCAGAACGCGTATCGGACTCTGTTCAACAAGAGTTGGCCACACTGATACGCAGCGAAGTTCGCGATCCCCGCGTTGGCATGGTCAATGTTACTGAAGTGCAGATCAGTCGCGATCTCGCCTATGGC
>CAJQJT010000292.1 GCA_905478725.1 uncultured Pseudomonadales bacterium | reverse complement strand
TGCCGCAGAAGAAAAATCCTGATGTACCAGAACTGGTGCGCGGTAAAACTGGCAGGGTAAATGGCCACTTAATCTCTCTGCTGACATTGATGAAAAGCCAGCCACTGGCCTACAACAAGGACAATCAGGAAGATAAAGAACCGTTGTTTGATACTGTGGATACAGTGCGCGACTGCCTGCGTGCGTTTGCCGATATGATCCCAGCCATCGAATCGCGCAAAGATATGATGTACGAAGCAGCCCGCCGCGGCTTTTCAACCGCCACCGATCTGGCTGATTATCTGGTTCGCAAAGGCATTGCCTTTAGAGATTCCCACGAGATTGTTGGCAAGTCCGTTGCCTATGGACTGGCCGAAAATAAGGATCTCTCGGAGATGTCACTGGAGGAACTACAGCAGTTTTCCACTGAAATTAGCGCCGACGTGTTTGATGTTCTGACACTAGAGGGATCAGTGGCCGCCCGGGATCATCTTGGCGGCACCGCACCTGCTCAGGTTGTAGCAGCGGCTAGTCGTGCCAAGGCGCGTCTCGGCGAGCGTTAAGAAGAGTATTGTTTGGCGCCCAAAAGCCTTTTACCCAAGAGACTCTTTGTATCTAAGAAACTCTTTATATTCACGTAATTAGGCGCTGATAAAGGAATTCATTAAAAGTCGAAACTGACAGTCTCACCGGACTGGGCCAGGCAAGCTTGGCTCAGCATCTCAATTAGCGGTACGCCGCTAACTGTATTGCACCAAACATCCTCTTTCAGCTTAAAGTGAAATCCTCCAGATTTCGCCGCCAGCCAGATCTCACCCACCGCCGCTTGCCGCGACAGAATAATCTGTGTGCCATTGCCTTCGCAGGTGATGGTGAGCATGCCGGCACTGTTCTCGTAATCTATATCCGCACCACTGTCGTCGATGCTCTCCTCGATGGAGAACATTAGTTCGTCTACCAGCTCATTAAACTGCGCTTCATTCATTTATTACATCCAGTGCCTGGCCAATGCCAAGTGAGTTATAGATTGGGCTCGCGCCGCATATTTGTTTGAGTGTCATCCGCCACTGCCGCTATACTGACGTCCAAACGTTAGATAGGCATACAGTCTCCTCAACGGCAGGAATTATAAACCATGTATCGTTATTTACTTGCGCATTTATTTAGTAACCTATCGCGGATCAGTCGACGGGCAGCAATGCAGTCTGCTGGCATCATTTTTGTCGCCACCGTCATCTCAGGCTGCGGCAACAAGGGTGACTTGTATCTTCCGGAAGATGTGTCAACAACTTATCAGACATCTGGCTCTTCAGCACAAAGCGATTAAACCTTTGGCGATTAAACTTTTAGCAATTAAACCTTTAGCAATTAAACGTCTAGTTACCAAACACTAGTTAACCAAAATAAAGACTAAATTATTATGCACCATGCAGTTAGTTCCCAGGATGGAAATCTTCTTATAGAGAGTACTTCGCTCTCCGCTATCGCCAACCAATTTGGTACGCCTTGCTATGTCTATAGTAAAGCCGCCCTCAGCAATAATTTTCTCGCCTACCAATCAGCTCTGGCCGACAAAGAACATCTGATTTGCTATGCGGTAAAAGCCAACTCTAATATTGCCGTCCTGCAAACCCTCGCCGAACTGGGCGCGGGGTTCGATATCGTTTCTATTGGCGAACTTGAACGCGTGTTGCGAGCGGGCGGTGATCCGGCCAAAGTGGTGTTCTCTGGTGTCGCCAAGACTGCCAGTGAAATGCAGCGTGCCCTCGAACTGGGAATTCACTGCTTTAATGTCGAATCTGAAGCTGAACTTGAACTGCTCAATAGCACTGCAGGTAGCTGTGGTTTTATCGCGGCCGTGTCTCTGCGGGTAAATCCCGACGTGGATGCTCAGACACACCCTTACATTTCTACGGGCTTAAAAGAAAATAAGTTTGGTATAGATATCAATCTGGCCTCTCAGGTCTATCAGCGCGCTGCGCAGATGGCACATATCAATGTCGTCGGCGTCGACTGCCATATAGGTTCACAGCTGGTAGATATAGCGCCCTTTGTTGCTGCGCTGGAACGCTTGTTGGCACTAGTGGACGAATTGGCCGAACTGGGTATTACTCTGCAACATATTGATATTGGCGGCGGTCTTGGTGTGCGTTATGACAATGAACAGCCGCCAACTCCTCAACGCTATATGTCAGCAATTTTGCCGCTCTTGGCGGGTCGCAGTGAAACCCTAGTTCTTGAACCAGGCCGATCGATTACCGCCAACGCTGGGGTAATGCTGACTCAGGTGCAGTATTTAAAAAGTAATGGTGATAAGAACTTTGCCATTGTCGACGCGGCGATGAACGATATGATTCGTCCAGCCCTATATCAGGCCTGGATGGATATCCAACCAATTTCAGCTAGCAGTTCAGAGAGCGCCGTTTACGACGTGGTCGGCCCTGTCTGCGAAACCGGTGACTTTCTCGCTAAAGACCGATCTCTGGCGATCTGTGCTGGCGATTATCTGTGTCTGATGTCAGCCGGTGCCTATGGTTTTGTTATGAGCTCCAATTACAACAGTCGCCCCCGCGCACCAGAAGTGATGGTCGATGGCGATCAGGTACATTTGGTTAGACGACGGGAAACCATCGAAGATTTACTCAGTGGCGAAAGTTTACTGCCCGCGACAGTGAGATAGCGCTGATGTTAATGAAATTCACTAAAATGCACGGCCTCGGCAATGATTTTGTGGTCATTGATGCGGTCACGCAAAATGTTCGCATAACCGCCTCGATGGTGCGACGCCTGGCCGATCGCAAGACCGGTATCGGCTGTGATCAGGTGCTGGTTATCGAGCCACCCTCTGCTGCGGATATTGATTTTAACTATCGCATCTTTAATTGCGACGGCGCAGAAGTTGAACAATGTGGTAATGGCGCCCGCTGTCTGGCGCGCTTTGTCCACGATCGTCAACTGACTGGCAAGAAGTCGATTCAAGTGCAGACTTCAAATCGTGTAATGACACTGAATCTGATAAACAAGAACCTGGTTGCCGTGGATATGGGTATTCCTGAATTGGATCCTCAGGCGATTCCCTTTCAGGCCAGCGAACCCGCGCTACTCTACGATTTAGACGTTAACGGACAGACACAGCGTATAGCTGCAGTCTCCATGGGCAACCCCCATGCGGTGCTAACCGTAGCAGATACAGAAACAGCGCCAGTGGCGGAAGTGGGCGCAGCCATTGAGTCCCATGAACGCTTTCCCAACCGGGTCAACGTGGGCTTTATGCAGATTATAGACCGCAGTGAGATTAAGCTTAGAGTATTCGAACGCGGGGTCGGCGAAACCGAAGCCTGTGGCTCTGGTGCCTGTGCGGCGGCAGTCGCAGCTATTCAACAACAGCTAGTCGATTCACCAGTGACCGTTCACCTTACCCAAGGGTCTCTAAAAATAGACTGGAAAGGTTCGGGACATCCACTGATAATGAGTGGACCAGCGAAGACAGTTTTTCACGGACGTATAAGAATATGAGTAAAGAAGTCGAAACCGAAGCAGACCCAATCGAAAAGGTAGTGCGTGAATTCCTCCGCAACAACCCGGACTTTTTGGACAAAAATACCGACATTCTCGAAACTATGGTTCTGCCTCACAATAGTGGTAAGGCAGTTTCCTTGGTTGAGCGTCAGGTTGGTGTGATGCGTGATCGCAACAATGAGATGCGCTCACGGTTAGACAATATGCTGCAAACGGCGAAGGAAAACGATCTGTTGTTTGAAAAAACCAAACGTCTGGTACTGAATCTGCTGGAAGCTAAAACTCTGGGCGCATTAGTCGAAGCCGTCTATGACAGCCTAGGCAAAGATTACGGTATCGAATTTTATAGCCTAACCCTGTTCGGCGATGAGAAGAAGCTGCCCCGGACTATGGCACGCATTGCCAGCACAGAGAAAGCCAATGAGCGCGTTGGCACTTTGATCGGTGCCAATCGTGCGGTCTGCGGCATACTCCGCGAAGACGAAATGATGTTTTTGTTTGGTGAACGTGGCCGTCAGGTAGGATCAGTGGCCGCGGTACCATTGCGTTATGACAGTCTCTACGGCATTTTGGCGGTGGGCAATCGCGACCCCAACTTTTATAAGAGCAGCATGGGTACATTATTTCTCAGCTATATCGCTGAGATACTCAATCGCGTGTTACCCAACCATTTAAAATAACGCTTTGTACGGGTTCTTTAGACCAGACCTTTAGACCAGACCTTTAGACCAGTTATCTAGAGCCGCTACTTTAAGCCTAAAAGCCGACTCAGCTTTTAGGCTTTTTCTTGGCCGCGACACCAGCTTTAGGTGCATTGCGACGGCGCTTTGAGCCAGGTGCTGAATCTTTGCCGCCCGATCTAGCACCAGCCCCACGTTTCTTTTTACCTTTGGGGCCGGTTTTGGAATCTTGCTCACGTGATTTACCGCTCGCTTTCCCCGCAAATTTTCCCGCTGGTCTTTTGGCGCCTGAATGGTTGCTGGACTTCTCTTCCCCAGCCAGTTCGAAATCAATTTTACGTTCATCCAGATTGACCCGAACCACTCTCACACTGAGCTTATCTCCAAGGCGGAAAATACGACCTGTGCGCTCGCCCACCATGCGGTGCTGAGAGGCTTCATGATTATAATAATCCTTTGGCAGACCGGTGACGTGAACCAAACCCTCGACATAGAGTTCGTCGAGCATGACAAATAAACCAAAACCGGTCACAGCAGTCACTACACCAGAGTATTCATCACCGACGCGATCGACTAAATATTCACACTTGAGCCAATTGACCACATCGCGAGTCGCCTCATCAGCGCGGCGTTCAGTAACCGAGAGATGCGCTCCAGTTTCATCGAGACGGGGCAGTTCATAGGGATAAATATCCGCTTTGGCAATTTCTTTAGCCCCCTCAACGCGCACTACACCAGAGACTTTTTTGTTGCTGCGAATCAGACTGCGAATGGCGCGATGGACCAATAGATCGGCATAGCGACGAATCGGTGAGGTGAAATGGGTATAGCCCTCAAAGGCGAGTCCAAAATGACCCAGGTTTTCAGCCTGATAAACCGCCTGACTCATGGAGCGCAAGAGCACTGACTGGATAACCGAGGCATCATCACGATTTTTAGCTGACCTTAAAACGCGCTGGTAGTCCTCTGGCTGGGGATCGTCGCCGCCGCCCAAACCCATTCCAAGTTCACCAAGAAAGTCCCGCACAGAGGAAAGACGGTCCTCACTGGGACCTTCGTGAACACGATACAGTGCCGGCAGTTTAGATTTCTCAAGAAATTGCGCGGTGCAGACATTGGCTGCCAGCATGCACTCCTCAATTAGACGGTGAGCTTCGGTGCGCTTAACCGGAATAATCTGACTAATTTTGCGCTGGCTATCAAACAGGATACGGGTTTCCTGTGTATCGAAGTCGATAGCGCCACGCTCACTGCGGCGCTTGTGCAGTACGCTGTAGAGATCATGCAATGAGTCAATCTGCGGCAGGATGGCCGAAAACTGATCGCGAATATTGACGTTTTCTGCCGATCCACGCTCTTCAATAATTTGCGCCACCTGGGTGTAGGTCATGCGCGCATGGGAGTACATCACCGCTTCGTAAAACTGATACTTGGTCACATCTCCGTCGCGGCTGATCTGCATTTCGCAGACCATACATAGACGATCTTCCCGAGGATTCAGCGAACAGAGGCCATTGGAGAGCTTCTCCGGCAGCATAGGCACCACATGGTTGGGGAAGTACACTGAGTTACCGCGCTCAAATGCTTGAATATCCAGAGCACTGCCAGCTTGTACATAATGAGACACATCAGCGATGGCGACAATAAGCTTCCAGCCACCGCGAGGCTTGGGCTGACAGTAGACCGCGTCATCAAAATCTCGCGCGTCTTCACCGTCGATAGTGACCAGGGGTAACGCCCGCAGATCAACACGAAATTCTTTGTCGATCACATGATCCGGAATAGCATCAGTTTCCCTTTGAACTGCATCGTTCCACAGGTGGGGAATGCCATAATTGCGAATTGAGACTTCGATTTCCAGACCGGGATCCAAGTGATCGCCCAGTACCTCAGCGACGTGGCCACTGGGCGGACTGTTGCGGGACGGTGCATCAGTAATGCCAACCAGTACTATTTGACCCGGTGCAGCCCCATTTAGCTGATCGGCGGCAATCAGTATGTCCTGACTGATACGTGGATTGTCGGGACGGACAAAGTGAATGCCGCTCTCGCAGAAGTAACGCCCCACCAGCTCTGTCGTCTTGCGCTCCACGACATCCACCAAAGTGCCCTCGGGACGCCCACGGCGATCGCGACCGGAGATTCTCACCAGTACAATGTCGCCGTCAAAGACACGGCGCATCTGGCGGCTAGAAAGGTAGATATCTTGCTCGCCCGCTTCCAGCGGTGAGACAAAACCATAGCCTTCTGGATGGCCTATAACGCGACCTTTGACCAAATTTAATTTATCTAACGTGCCGTAGCCATCAGCTCGATTCCGAGCAACCTGACCATCCCGCTCCATGGCTCGAAGACGCCGACGCATAGCTTCGATCTGCTCTTCATCGACCAACTGCAAACCCACGCAAATTTCCTCGTGCGTCAACGGTCCAACACTTTCCCGGAGGTAGTCGAGGACAAATTCGCGGCTCGGCACAGGCCTCTGGTACTTGGATGCTTCACGGCTAGCATAGGGATCGGTCGGTTTTTCTTTTCGAGACATAGAGTTTTTGGTATCCATTGAATAAGCAGGCAGTCTATGTCTTCTAGGCTATGGAGTAAAAGAAATTCGACAGGAAAAAAAACCCAGACGGGGCAAATGCCATGTCTGGGTTTTAAAGGGGTACCAGTGATCTAAACAAATCCTAACTTGCACCATCCTTGGTACAGAACTTCCATGTTCCGATGCATCCATAAACATCGGTGGTCTAAAAACGGCATTGCTAAATTGGCCTGTTTCCTTTCTAGCCAACTCCCTGTCAGCTATGCCTCAAGCGTCCTGCTTATTAGCGCCGTCTCTACAATACATCTTTACTTGCACCGTCCTTGGCGCCGATCTTCCTATTCGCGATGCATTCACAAAGCATCGGTAGTGCTAAACGGCTAGCTAATTTGGCCTGTTTTCCTAACCAGCCAACTCCCTGTCAGCTGTGCCTCAAGCGTCCTGCTTATTAGCGCCGTCTGTATAAAAAATATTGACTCGCACCATCCTTGGTGCACGACTTCCTAGTCGCCATGTACTCACACAAAGGGATGGTAGTGGTGAATAGATTACAGTCCT
>CAJQJT010000291.1 GCA_905478725.1 uncultured Pseudomonadales bacterium | reverse complement strand
TGATAGCCAGCCTGTTTGGCGGCTTAAACTTTTTGGTCAAGGATCTCGGGGGCAGCAACAAAAAACGACTGCTCTATGCCCTCGGCCTGCGTGTCACTCTTGCCGTGATGTTAGTAGGCACAATTATATACGGCGCCTACACAGGACAGATCAAAAGTCAGGCCCCTTGGGACAAACAACTGCATCCCGAGAATGTCGCGCCGACTATACCTGCAGCTCCGACAGCGCCAAAGCCCTAAAGGCTTCTAATTGCTCCGGGCCTTTGGTGGCTCAAGGCTCTTAGTAGCTCATAGCTGTTGGTAGCTCAAGGCTGCTGGTGGCTCAGGGCTGCTATCTAGCCTACAAACAAAAACGGCCAGGCAATTTGCCTAGCCGTTTTTTTACGTCCAGCAATATTCTATCTAGTCAAAAACATAGACTACAAAGAACAGGATAAGCCAAACAACATCAACAAAGTGCCAGTACCAAGATGCAGCTTCAAAGCCGAACTGATCTTCATTGCTAAAGTGCCCTTTGATTGCACGAATCAAAGCGATCAGTAGCATGATGGTTCCCAAGGTTACGTGAGCTCCGTGGAAGCCGGTAAGCATAAAGAACGTAGTGCCGTAGATACCAGACTCTAGGGTAAGACCCATGTGCTGGTAGGCATGCACATATTCTTCAACCTGAAGCACCAAGAAGATTGCGCCAAGCAATACAGTCAGCGCCAACCAGCCGATAAACTGCTTACGGTTGTTGTTCTTCAGACCGGTATGGGCAATATGAACAGTGATACTAGAGGTCACCAAAATAACCGTGTTCCACAGTGGCAGCCAACCTAACAGCTTGGCCCAGCCAGGAAAGCTCATTGCTTCGTCCGGACCCTTAAAGATTGCGTTTTCACCATTGGCCGCTTGATCAGGAGTGATCATCGGCGGCCACTCAGCTTCGTAGCCAGGCCAGAGGATGGCGTTGTTAGCAACAGCTGCGTCAGTAGGAGTATCGTCAAATAGGCCGATAGCCGCATCGCCACCTAACCAGGAATTAACAATAACTCGCAGGTAGAAGAGGGCGCCAAAGAAAGCCGCAAAGAACATTACCTCGGAGAAGATAAACCACAGCATACCCAAAACATAGGAGCGCTTGAGCTGATCGTTGGCCAGGCCTCGCATATTCTCATCAATAACCAGGCTCCACCACTTGAACATCACCACTGCCATGATGGCCAGGCCGGCGGTGAAGATCATGCTTCCACCACTGACAACCCAAGACGCGGCACCATAAGCCATTAATCCCATGCCCGTGGCAGTGATAATCGGCAGCTTGCTCTGCTCGGGTACGTAATAACTGCTTTCTGTTGACATCTTTTATCTCCGTGTTGTTATTCCCAAGCGCTTGGGAATGACTATAACTGTGCTATTGGATCTGCCACTCGATCGGTTATATCGAAAATCGTGTAAGAGAGCGTCACACTATTAACGCCCGCCGGCAAATCCGGATCAATAATAAATACAAGCTTAAGGTCTGCCTGGTCGCCTGCTGCCAGAGGCTGATTCTCAAAACAGAAACACTCTGTCTTGTGGAAATAATCAGCCACATTGTTCGGCACTAAACTAGGTATCGCCTGGGAAACCATATCTTCATCTGTAACGTTGTGGGCAAAGTAGGTGATCTCTGTTGGCTCACCTGGATGCACTACTACGCTGTCTTGAGTCGGCTTGAAGACCCAGGGCATGGATGCATTGTTTGAGGCCACAAACCTAACTCTGACCTCGCGCGATGTATCAACCCTGACATCAACCGCGGTGTACTCATCACCTGTTTTGCCACCGAGTCCGGTAATTTCACAAAACAGGTCATACATTGGCGGTAACACAAAGATTGCAAAAGCAAACATACCCGCCGCACCGAATAACGACTTCACTACAACTCTTCGATTGGAAGCGTCAGTTGACATAGCCTAGGCCTCCCTATTTAAACTCGGGAGGCTTTGCGAACGTGTGGTAAGGCGCCGGTGATGGAACAGTCCATTCCAGTCCTTCAGCACCTTCCCAAGTTTTCTCTTCTGTCGTTGGCTTGCCGTTGCGGATCGTTGCAATTACGTTGTACAGCAACATGATCTGCGCACCGCCATAGATAAAGGCACCAATACTAGAGACCATATTCCAGTCAGCAAACTGCAGACCGTAGTCGGCGTAGCGACGTGGCATACCAGCTAGACCCAAGAAGTGCTGTGGCATAAAGGCAATGTTAAAGCCGATAAAGGCAACCCAGAACTGCACCTGACCCATGGTTTCGTTGTACATCTTTCCACACCACTTTGGCAGCCAGTAGTAGATAGCAGCCGTGCCACTAAATACTGCACCTGCAACCATTACATAGTGGAAGTGAGCAACAACAAAGTAGGTGTCGTGGTACTGCATATCTGCAGCCGCGATCGACAGCATCAAGCCAGTGAAGCCACCAAAGGTAAACAGAATCACAAAGGCGATACTGAATAGCATGGGGGTTTCAAAGGTCAATGAACCTTTGTACATGGTCGTGATCCAGTTAAATACCTTCACACCTGTTGGCACAGCAATCAGCATAGTGGCGTACATAAAGTACAGCTCACCGGCGATTGGCATACCCACAGTAAACATGTGGTGAGCCCAGACTACGAAGGACAAGAACGCGATCGCTGCCGTGGCGTAAACCATCGACGAGTAACCAAACAGCGGCTTGCGACTGAAGGTTGGAATAATCTGCGATACAACACCAAAGGCTGGCAAGATAATGATGTAAACCTCTGGGTGACCAAAGAACCAGAAAACGTGCTGGAACAATACCGGGTCACCGCCACCAGCAGCGTCGAAGAAGCTGGTACCGAAGTTAATATCCATCAACATCATGGTCACCGCGCCGGCTAGAACTGGCATTACAGCAACTAACAAGAATGCTGTGATTACCCAAGTCCAAACGAACAGCGGCATCTTCATGTACGTCATGCCAGGAGCGCGCATATTCATTACAGTAGCAATAATATTAATCGAGCCCATGATTGACGAGGCACCCATAATATGGATTGCGAAGATAAAGAAGTTAACCGATTCTGGTGCATAGGTCGTCGACAGTGGGGCGTAGAACGTCCAGCCGAAGTTAGGACCGCCGCCTTCCATAAACAACGTTGAAGTCAGGATCGCGAATGCAAACGGCAGGATCCAGAAACTCAGATTGTTCATGCGTGGAAGAGCCATATCTGGCGCCCCGATCATCAGGGGAATCATCCAGTTAGCCAAGCCAACAAAAGCCGGCATAATCGCACCGAACACCATGACTAAGCCGTGCATGGTGGTCATCTGGTTGAAAAATTCAGGTCTAATTAACTGCATGCCTGGCTGGAACAGCTCTGCGCGAATAACCATCGCGAAAGCGCCGCCCATTAAGAACATTGCAAAGCTAAACCAAAGGTACAAAGTACCAATGTCTTTGTGATTGGTCGTAAATACCCAGCGGCTTATATAAGCGCGCCAGCCATCTGCCAATGTTGCGGGACCATGTGCCATTTATCTAATCTCCCTTATTTGCTTTGCTTGTAGTTGAGAACATCAATTGGCTGAGTTACATCGCCAACATCATTGCCCCAAGCATTACGCTGATAGTGAATAACCGCCGCTATATTGACTTCGGAAAGCTGGTCAGCAAATGACTGCATAGCTGAGCCGGGGACACCGTCGATCAATACTGCAATGTGGCCTAACTGAGGTCCTAGGGCGATTGGACTGCCTTTAATCGCTGGGAATACGCCGGGAATACCGCCGCCATCAGCCTGGTGACAACCTGCACAACTCTGCAGGTAAACCTCTTCACCTTTAACCATCAGCTCTTCAGCCAACCACTCTTTACCGATAGTCGAAGCGTATTCGACTGCTTCAGCTTTCTTGTTGGCTAGCCATGCGTCGTATTCAGCTTCTTCTTTCACTTCAACAACTACTGGCATAAAGGCGTGGCCCTGTCCGCACAGCTCGGTACATTCACCGACATAGGTGCCAGGCTTATCTGTCTTGGCCCAACCAGCGGTGAACAGTCCTGGGACCGCATCACGCTTGACGCCGAAATCGGGAACCCACCAGGAGTGAATTACGTCGTTGCCAGTTACCAGGAAGCGAATCTTTTTGCCTACGGGAAGAACCAAAGGCTCGGTGACTTCACGAAGATAGTGCTCACCCTTGGGCTCGCGACCATAGACTTCGTCGTCAGAGGTGCGTAGCTCACTCATGAACTTAACGCCTTCGCCGAGATATTCGTACTGCCACTTCCACTGATAGCCAGTAATCTTAATTTCGATATCTGGATTGTCTGTGTCGTAGACTTTTAAAAGTGCGGTAGTCGCGGGGAAAGCCATAACAATCAAAATGATTGTCGGGACGATCGTCCAAAGCAACTCGACGCCTAAGTGTTCATGAAAGTTTTCTGCTACGGCGCCGCGGGATTTGCGGTGCGCATACATCACGTAGAACATAAAACCAAAAACACCGACACCGATAACGGTACAGACCCAGATCATGATCATGTGAATGTCATAAGCTGCTTGACTGACTTCGGTGACACCTTGGGGCATATTGAGTTGGCTGGCTGCATTTTCCGCCAGTGCACTGCCCGCTATGGGCAATAAAACAACAAGGCTCAATAGACTCAAGAAAAGTGCTTGCGCTCTTTTCAACATCGCTTGTTTCTCCGTGGTAATGAATACTTTTTAAGCTCGTGCTTTTCGAATTAGTCCCGGACCTGGAACTCAGGCGGGTCAAAAGCGGCGGCAGTATAGCAAAGCAAACCTATTATCACTACTGTATTACAGGCTGAATTGCGTGTTGCAAATGTGCTCGCCTAAATCATCGGCGAGGAGAAAAGGGACAAACTTTGTGGCATAGGCCCTAATTTCTGCTAGATTTACACCATAGTCATCAGGCTTATGGCCGCGACCGTTAGTGGATATAAACCCTGTGAATGGGCTTTTCTCCAAACTTCATACCAATAGAGAGTGACCCATGCCTCCACTTTCCAATCAAAGCAGCGAATTTTTGATCGCGTACTTAAATGAGCGAGTGCAGCATTTGCACGAGTCTATACGGCTGAGAGAGAGTGATGGGACTGCTGCTCTGGCATCTTTTATTAAAAAATATATCGAACTGGTGCCAGACCTGATTACCGCCTTCGAAGATTTTATTGCCTGCGCCGGCGTCAATGGCGAAATTGCTCGGCAATTAACGACTGCAAAAGAGTTTCTCGATGTACCCATGGACATTATGTCTGCGGAAGAGGGACTGGAAGCCAATATGTACCAGGCCTATCTGGCACATCGGTTACTTGAGGAACTCAACGATACTCTAAGTGCACGGTTCAACTGCCCTGTAATCCCAGTGAACATGACCAGATCAAACCTGATTGTGCACCATATTATCGGCGAACCCTTCGCCAACCAGATCGACAGCGCCATTCAGCTTCTCAATGACAAACTGCTGGCCTCGATCAAAAAAAATCAGGGACTGAGCGCGAAGCTTCACCAATACACCAGCTCCCTGGGCAAAGATCCATCAGATCGATTCCCCTGCCTAACAGAATCATCCAATATCCGCCTGCTGTTCAAAAGCCAAAACTCCAGAGTTCGATTGAATTAGAGCGCTGGCTTCAAATTAAGGCTGTGGATTAAGGGTTTAGGGTTAAGAGCCTGAATTAAGAGCCTACCCCTTCGGATCCATCAGCTTTACCGCAGAAATTTTGTTCGCCTCATCGGCCGCATCTGTATTCACTCGCGTTTCAGGCTCTCGCGGAGTGGAATAAACGCGCATCTCATCGAGAAACCCGCAGCTAATACATTCACGATAGTCGACGCCATCAGTAGAAAAAGCCTGAATCTTGTCCAATAAACTGCACTTCGGACAGGTCACGCCTGCAATAAATTGTTTTTTGGTTGAAAAAGCCATTTAAATATCACCACAATAGGAACCTTCATTATATCGGGCATAACAGCATATGGATCACTCTTTTCGAAAACACCTGCGCTCACACAGAGGCATCTCACCCAAGCTTGGCCAAAGAGTCTACGTGGATCCTGCCGCAACAGTGATTGGCGACGTGCATCTTGGTGACGACGCTTCAGTCTGGCCCGGGGCCGTTATTCGTGGCGATATGCATTCAATCAGAATCGGTGCGCGCTCCAATGTGCAGGATAACGCGGTGTTACACATTACCCATGCCAGCGAGTTTAATCCCGGCGGCTGGCCCTTAACCATTGGTGACGATGTGGTCATAGGCCATCGCGCGGTGCTCCACGGCTGCACAGTGGGCAATCGAATTTTGATTGGCAATGGCGCCATTGTGAATGACGGTGCGGTAATTGAGGACGAAGTGATTGTCGGTGCTGGCTGTATGGTGCCGCCAGGAAAGACCTTAGCCAGCGGTTTTGTCTATGTGGGCAATCCCTGCAAACCCATGCGCGCTCTGTCGGACAGTGAGAAGAATTTCTTCACCTACAGCCCGGCTAATTACGTAAAGCTAAAGGACGAGTATCTGGCCGAGCAGTTGCAGGAAGGATAGCTACAAAAAGAGCTGCTCTAGAACAACTCTCGCTGAGACTGAATAACCCCGGCGGTTTCAGGTCTGACCTGACGCCAGATATAAAAAGACTCAGCAGCCTGCTCTACTAACATGCCTAGACCGTC
>CAJQJT010000290.1 GCA_905478725.1 uncultured Pseudomonadales bacterium | reverse complement strand
CGCCTCTCGAGCATCCTCTCTAAGTTTATGCACCTGCCAGAACCAGTCGATGCCTGATCGCAGTCTAGCGGAGTGGTTGACTCTGCTAGAAGCGCGGCACCCGGCCGAAATTGATTTAGGACTAGAACGTGTAGCCGCGGTTTGGTCGACTATCCAAAAAGAGCGTCGCCAGCAAGGCAACGCAATCTCACTTCCCATCGCGATTACAGTAGCCGGAACTAATGGCAAAGGCTCCTGCCTGGCCAGTATGCAAGCGGTTGCCTTGGCTCATGGTTCTCGGGTTGGATTGTTTACCTCTCCTCATTTTCTCCATTACAACGAGCGTATCTCTGTTCAGGGACAGCCAGTTGATGATGAGACTATTGTTCGTGCTTTCGATGAGATCGAAGCGGCCCGTGGTGATATCTCTCTAACCTATTTTGAATTCGGAACCCTTGCTGCCTTGGTGGTCTTTGTGGATGCGGATCTCGATCTAATGCTATTAGAAGTCGGCTTGGGCGGACGCCTAGATGCGATTAATATTATTGACGCTGATGTCGCTGTAGTCACCAGCATTGCTCTAGATCACCAGGCTTGGCTAGGTGATACAAGAGAGTTAATCGCGGCAGAAAAGCTTGGTATAGCGCGCCCTTCGAGTCCTCTAGTGATAGCTGAAGCGGATGGCCCAGAGGGTTTTGATAACATGATAGCCGCCACTGGCGCGCTACCTTTTGTGATCAATAAAGACTTTAGATTACAGCTGGAGACTGATCGCTTTAATCTGACGCTTTCGCCAAATCATGGTTTTAGCCTAGCCGGTTCTAGCCTAGCCGGTTCTAATACGCTCTCTAATTCAGCTTCTAATTCAGCTTCTAACGGGGTGTCTAATGTCAATCCCCAGAGCTTTCAAGGATTGCCCTCGTCAGGGTTAATGCCCAGCAACAAGGCTGCGGCACTGCAGGCCCTGAGCTGCGCAGGTTTTAGTTTGGACGCAGATAAAGTGATTGCTGCATTGGACGGGCTAACGCTGACAGGCCGTCAACAGAAGCTGATAGTTAGTGGCTGCTCGGTGATTCTCGATGTTGCTCACAATCCCGCTGCCGCCAAGGCGCTTGCCAAAGCACTGCCACCGATTAAGGGCCGTTATCTGGCCGTTGCCTCGGTACTCAACGACAAGGATTGGGCTGGTATAGTTGAGCCGCTGAGTGCTATTTTTGCCGAATGGCGAGTGGCCGAAATAAGCGCGAGCGACAGGGCGACTAAAGCTCAAACTCTGCATGAAGTGTTATACAATGCAGGCCTTTCAAGTAGTTTATTTGAGTCGGTTGAAGAAGCCTTTAAAAGTGCCCTTAAAGAGGCGGCTAAAGAGGCCAGTAAAGACGACGTGATAGTGGTGTTCGGATCTTTTCATACTGTCTCAGCCGTACTTAATATGCAGCGTGAGTCTGATGGGTGTGTTCAATGAGTAATGGGTTACAACAGCGAATAATAGGTGCCCTGGTGCTTGGTGCGCTGGGTTTGATCGTATTGCCGATCGTATTTGATTTCGCCGATCCCCTAAAAATTGACCGTCAGAGTCGTTTGCCTGCAGCACCAGAAATTGAACCCATTGAAGTTGCCAGAGCGCAGAGCCCCGAGGGCGATGCCAAATTAGGCGATATAGATAGCCTGTTTAATATTGCCGAGTCAAAACCCAGTGTCGATGTCAGTGAGGGGTTTTATGGCCTCAACACCAACGACCTACCTCGTGCCTGGGTATTACAGGCAGGCAGTTTTGAAGCCAAAGAAAAGGCCGAAGTGCTAATGCAGCGACTGCGCAAGAGCGGTTTTAAAGCCTTTGTAAAGACGGCGATTATTGAAAGCACGACCTTTTATCGTGTCTATGTGGGCCCCAAAGCGGACAAGCGCAGAGCCATAGCCGAGAAGGCCAAAATTGATAGCAACTTCGCAACTGATGCGATTGTGTTGCAGTACGTTCCCTGATGCGAGGTTAGCCCGTGGAAGTCGCCACTGTAGATTGGGTAATACTCGGGCTAGTAGGGCTCTCAGCTCTAATTAGTCTGGTGCGCGGTTTTGTCAAAGAGGCGATGTCGCTGGTTATCTGGCTGGTTGCCTTTGCTGTGGCGGTAAATTTTAAACAGCCGGCATCTGCGCTATTAGTAAATATGATTGATCAGCCATCGATCAGGCAGTTGGTTGCCTTCGGTAGTCTGTTTGTAGGGACCTTGCTGCTCGGCAGTATGGTCAATTTTTTATTGGGTAAATTAGTCAGCTCGACGGGATTGAGCGGAACCGACAGGATGCTCGGACTGGTTTTTGGTGTGTTTCGGGGGTTGTTAATCGTTCTTGCGCTGGTGGTCATACTGCCCAGCGCATTGCCGGTTGACCAAGACCCCTGGTGGCAGGCGTCGGCGCTGATACCTGTGTTCCAGAGTTTTGAAGTCTGGGGCAGAGAGACAGCGGCGGCGATTAAAGATCTACTACTAGGTTGGGTATAACAAATGTGCGGTGTTGTTGGAATTTCTGGAACTTCTGATGTGAATGTACGGCTCTATGATGCCTTGACTGTGTTACAGCATCGCGGTCAGGATGCCGCTGGCATTGTCACCGACCATGAGGGTGAGATTCACGTATGTAAAGGCGTTGGTCTGGCGCGAGATGTCTTCCGCACTGAGCATATGGCACGACTGCGGGGTAACGTTGGCATCGGTCATGTGCGCTATCCCACGGCGGGCAGTTCCGGCCCGGCGTTAGCTCAGCCGTTCTATGTGAACTCCCCCTACGGTATTTGCATCGCCCACAACGGTAATCTGACCAATGCCGATGATCTGCGCAGACATATTTTCCGCTCTGATTTACGCCACCTGAATACTGACTCCGATTCTGAAGTGCTGCTCAATGTATTCGCTCACGAATTACAGCTTCGCAGAAAGCTCGAACCCTCGAGTGAAGATATTTTTGATGCCGTAAAGAACGTTCATTTGCGTGTTCGCGGTGCCTATGGAGTCGTTGGGTTAGTG
>CAJQJT010000289.1 GCA_905478725.1 uncultured Pseudomonadales bacterium | reverse complement strand
CTGCGGGTATTGCACTAAAAGCCTGTGAAACAGATGGTCCCAAGATCACCCATCAGTTGTTGCTTATTCCAGTGCTGGATGATCGACACCAAACGCAGTCAAGTAGAGATATAACCGATCATCGGGTGGTCTGGAATCGCGAGTTGTCATTGCTCTCCTGGGATGGTTATTTAAACGATGTATTGGAGGAGACCCCAAGCTATGCCGCACCCGCGCGTACGAAAATCATACCTAACCTGCCCAGTACTTTTATATCGATAGAGGAGCAGGATTTGCTGCGCGATGAGGCAATTGAATACGCTCAGCGTTTGATGCAAGCAGGAATCAATACCGAATTACATATTTATCCAGGAACGTTCCATGGCTCATTTATAGTTGCACCGGAAGCGGACGTTAGCCAACAGCATATGTCAGATGTGGTTAACTCACTTAAGAAATCATTCAGTAGACATCCCAATGAAAACTCTGATTACGGTACGCATGATACAGACCATACACAGCCGGTTGGTTGAGTTAATGTTAAGTTAGACCTCCCATGGTTAAACCGCCATCCACAACCAATTTGATCCCGGTTATATGTCGAGCTTCGTCTGATGCCAGAAATAACACAGTATTGGCAATATCATTGACGTCTTGAAACTCACCCTGTGGAATCTCAGCCAAATACTCTGACAATAGATCTTGGAGGGACGTATTCGACGTGTTGACTCGACCTGCGGTGAGTCGACTAATCATTGCAGTTTTGATAACTCCCGGATGGATTGAGTTACAGCGGATTTTTGATCCATCAGTGGCACAATGCATAGCAACTGACTTGGTAATATGGCGAACTGCCGCTTTGCTGGCGCCGTAGGCCATATTACTAGGCGTAGGTTCTAACGAGCCGATTGAGGATATATTGATAATGGCGCCGCCGCCACTTCTTCTTATAATCGGGATCGCGGCGCGGCAACCCAAAAATACGCCCTCAACATTGATCCGGTGAATCAATTGCCAGTCACTCAAGCTCGCGGTTTCTGGTGTGGACACGGGACTCCCCTCAACTCCAGCATTATTTACCAGTATATGCAGCCCTTGATATTGACCATTAACAGTTTCTGCCACATGGTTCCAAGCATTTTCGTCACTGACATCATGATGAATAAAGCCGCATTGCAGCATCTCAGCTTCACACTCGCCATTAGCCTTATCAATATCAGTAATAACCACGTTAACTCCGTTTGCTACCAATGCCTTTGCTATACCAAGTCCTAGACCAGATGCACCTCCTGTGACCAATGCGACTTTGTCTTTCAAACTATGGAAATATAAGGGCATGTATCTAGGTCCAATTTGCTCATTCACAGACCTCTATGGGAATGTTTTGCATTGGTCGGTAGACCCACTCGGCAAAATTGATCAAATCAAGGGCTGGGAAGTCGAGTGCGTCCTCAGGCAATCGTCCCATACTCTGAATCATGGCTTCAGGCGTTCCCTCCTGTTCATAGATCGCGATCATTTGATAGTTTGGCTGTCGCGCACCAGGTCTTTGATAACCGGTTAGCTCAAGGCATTGCCCGCTGACTAGCTGAGGAACATTCAGAGCATGACGAATATGACGAGTGCAGTACCATTCGCGAAAATCTTGGTCTGTACCGGGTAGCGGATTGGCAAACGCCAGCGTAAGCATGTCTTCTCCGGTTATTGCCGAGCGGCCTACTTTTTCACTAACGGGGTAGTACAGCCAGGTACTCGAAACTCCAGCAGAGGGCTCAGCCTTGTATAGCTTCTCAATCTCTTGAATAATCGTCTCTGCCTGATCGGCGCCATCAACTGAAAGCTCAATAATACTCAAGTAATCATCTGGAATATGTTGGTAGGCTCCCTCTGTAACATCGACCTCGTGCTTCTCAAAATGATTGATACTGAGAACGCCATCCAGGCCTAAAAGCACTACCCCAAAGATATTTCTCGACCAGTCGACGAATTGGTCCTGCTGATCAGCCTTGGAGCTGCTGAATAAAAACAGTAAGTGGCTACGCTGGGTTTTTAATAACTCTAACGATCTCTGTGCGCTAATAGTGAGCGGCTTTATCCTTGGCATGTTGCTCTCCATTTATCGATTACAATTAAGCTATTTTTTGTCGTCTGTTATCAGACTTATTACTCAGATAACAGTATTTTCGGATTTTCCAAATAAGTTGACAGCGATGCCAAAAAACCAGCTCCAACAGCGCCATCCACTGCACGGTGATCTACCGAAAGAGTAACCCGCATCACTGTCCGAATTACCGCTCTATTATCGACAACAACCACTTTTTTCTTCGCTCCTGAAGCGGCTAGAATAGCTACCTGAGGCGGATTGATAATCGCATCGAATTGATCAACCCCATACATTCCCATATTGGAAATCGTAAATGAACCACCACGTATTTCAGACATTTTCAGCTTTCCATGACCTGCACGAAAAGTCATATCCGCTAACTCATCTGCAATATCCTCGACTGTTTTAGTATCAGCCATTCTCAACACTGGAATTGTCAGACCGTCATCAATAGAGACTACAATCGAGATATCCGCATGTGGAAATTGAAGTGTCTCATTATCACAGAAATGACTGTTAATTATCGGCCATTCAACTAGCGCTAAAGCACAAGCTTTGACGATAAAGTCATTAACAGAGACTTTTATATCTGTCCTTTGTGCATTTATCTCTTTACGTAGCGTTAGCACTTCATCCATTTCTATGTCAGCTAAGACACGGAAATGTGGTATCGACCGCTTTGCCTCTGTCATGCGCACTGCAATCGCTTTGCGTAGCGGTGACAACTTAACTCTCTCTGGAATTGAGCCCACGTCTAGGTGATTGGCGGTTCCTGAATTACTGTTTTCCACAAGGATTATTCCGTCTCTAACAGGGCAATCACGCTGCCAACATCCGCTGACTCTGTCTCAGCGATCACTATTTTCTTAAGCACACCAGAAATTGGAGACTCAACTTCCTCTAGCGCCTTTGCCGTTTCTATCTCGACAAGAATTTCGCCTTTAATGATTGTTGCACCTTCGGGTTTAAGCCATTTTTGTATAGTACCTTCGGCTATACCCATGCCTGTTTTTGGTATTGTTAATTCTATTGTCATAAATAATTTCTCCGGCTAGTACTTAAATCAAGTGGTATTGAACTACTGAATCTTATTTACTGCTTCAATGACATCAGCGACTGTGGGATAAACGGTTTTTTCCAGCACGGAGCTAAATGGAATATGTACATCAGGTGTTGTCACTCTTTGAATTGGCTTGCGCAAGCTTTCAAACGCTTCCTCAGCTATTACAGCGGCAATTTCTGATGCTGCGCTGTTAGTGCGATGAGCATTGTCGACAATAACTAAACGACCTGTTTTTGCCACTGACTGAATCAGCGTTTCTCTATCGAGAGGAACCAGCGTCCTTGGATCAACCACCTCTGCGGAAATACCCTGTTTTTGCAGCGTATCTGAAGCCGCCAACACCATTGGCAAGCATGCCCCTATCGAAATAATAGTTACATCACTACCCGCCCTTTTAATATCTGCACGCCCTACTGGTATTAAATAATCAGGGTCAGTTGACACCTGCTGTTTTTTTGCCCAAAGATTACAGTCTTCAAATATCATAACCGGATCGTCATCACGTACGGCCGACTTCAGCAGGCCCTTCATATCTGCTGGTGTCGACGGCACTATGATTTTTAGCCCGGGCGCAGACATAAAAAACGGATAGGGTCTATCAGAATGCTGGGCGGCGTTACCAATTTTGTAATACATTCCAGTTCGAAAAACGATCGGCACCTGGATCTGCCCACCGGTCATATAACGCAACTTGCTGGCTTGATTAATGATTTGATCAGAAGCCAAATAAGTAAAACTCGCAATGGTTAAATCGACAATCGGCCGCAACCCTGTCATCGCTGCTCCAATTCCCATACCGGTAAAGCTGTTCTCAGAAATTGGCATATTGCGTACACGATTTTCATCAAAGCTTTTAACCAGTTCGGTGCCTCCGTAAATAGAGATATCCTCACCGATCAGCACAACACTCTCATCTCTTAACATCTCTTCCTTTTGGGCTAACACAATCGCGTCCATATAGCTCAGCCTGGCAGTGGTGTACTTGTCGGCGATTGGAGGCTTTTCGATGGTATCTAGCATTACTGTCACTTCCTTTTTAGTTGAGGGGTCTATGCGGAATAATCGATGGGAGAGCTATACATGTTTTGGTAAATATCAGCTGGGTCTGGGAATGCGCTTTCCTGAGCAAATTTTACAGCTGCATCGACTTCCAATTTGACTTCTGACGTTATGGTATCAAGATCTCTTTGTGTTACTTTTTGCATCGCTAACAAGGAAGCTTGATAGATATCTATAGGGTCTCTAGTTGTCACATGATGATTTATTTCTTCCTGGCTTCGATACGGAATCAGGATGTTAAGATTGTCACAATGTTCCTCAAAGCGATAAGTCTTGGCTTCAATTAAAGTCGGCCCATCGCCCTTTCGCGCTCGAATAACAGCGTCGTTCGTTACTCGATAAACGGCAAGGGCATCCTGACCATCGACGATCACACCCGGCATACCATAACCATCGGCACGCTTGGCAATATCGGGTTGTCCATGAGATTTTTCGACTGATGTGGATATCGCATAACCGTTGTTCTCGCAAAAAAATATCACTGGTAATTTCCACACCGCGGCCAAGTTCATCGACTCTCCAAAAGTACCCTGATTGCTGGCCCCATCGCCAAAAAAACATAGGCTGACTTGATCAGTACCCCTAACTTGGGCGCTAAAACCTGCTCCGGTCGCTAAGGGGATACCGCCTCCCACGATTGCCGATTCACCAACAACACCAACAGAAAAATCCGCTAAATGCATTGAGCCCCCGCGGCCGCCGCAGATTCCGGTGGCTTTACCAAGCAGTTCCGCCATAAGCGGCTTTAGTTTTGCACCTTTACCAATAGGATGACCATGAGACCGGTGGGTTCCTGTAATAAAATCATCGTCTCGAAGGGCCATACATGCACCAACAATTGCGCCCTCCTGGCCGATACTCAAATGTCCTTCAACTTCAAGCGTTTTAACGGCCTCCTCAAAACAACGAATGCGCTGCATACGTCGGTACATTTCAAAGTGTTCAGTTTTTTCCAAACTCATCGGTCTACTTCCTGTAATGTAAAAAAACAACGCCCATTGCCTAGATTCCGGTGGAAATAAGTCCGGGTTTTCTTTGCTGAAATTCCATCTGGCAGTTTTCCACAGTATTTATGTCCATGAGATCAGGCGCTTGTGCACCATTCTTAGAGTCCCTGTGCTGTAGAGATTTTCTGATCCTTGCATGGCGATTTGAATCAATTGGAAAGTTCCAGATAAGAGCGACACTAGCAGTCATAAAGACAATTGGAACAATACAGCAAACTATTATTAGTGGCGGGTCATTCATAGCTGAAAGACCTGAGCTAGCGTCAAAACCGAGTACTTGCAGCATGGGTAATGCAATGCCTACACCTGCGCCCATACCCAGCTTGTAAACAAAGTTTATGCCGGCCATATAAGTACCGGTCTGCTCTCCATAGCCTTTTAAATTTCCAAGGTCAGAGAGGTCACCAATAATTGCCGGCGGCATAGCCCAAGCCGCCGATGTTGAGAGCCCTAACAGGATAAAACAGCCGGCAGCGGCCAAATAGCTGTGGGATGGTATTGCCAGCAGTAGAATAAGAGACAGCGACGTCGATAGTACAGAAGCCGACAGAACCTTATGGCGGCCAAATCGATATGCCGCTCTAACACAAATTGGCATACCAATGATCGCTGAAATAAAAGCAAGAAAAATTAATGAAATAAATGAATTTTCTAACACCAAACGGTACTTTACAAAAAGAACAATGACCGCATTAAATATACTCACTCCCAATGTAAAGCTAAAATGATAGATAAGGAATCTGAGGAATGGTTTATTGGTTTTTATCGCCGTGATAAGCCCTCCTCTTCGACGGGATACGGTGTGACGTTGTGTCTCCCCAATAAACATTACTGCCATGATCATAAATGGAAGGATGCAAACAATTGCGTAACTTATGAAGCGTAGAATTTCGCTCATCGGAGCATCGTTGGAGAGAAACAAAAGCGGCAATGCTGCGCTAAATAAGATCCCTATGGTGGTTCCGGTTTCACGAAAACCAAATACTCTACTGCGGCCTTTATAGGTACTAGACAGTTCGGCTCCCCAAGCCATATAAGGCACTTGTACAATGGTCCAAAAGACAAAAAATATCGATATCCAAACGATTAAATACTCCTTTCCAGCGCCAATAGGAGCATTAAATAAATAGTAGATACTAATCATTAAGGGCAATGCGCCACATAGCATCCAAATTTTGCGTTTGCCAAAGCGAGAGCGGGTAGCATCGCTCAAACGCCCGATAGCAATATCTGTTATACCGTCCCATAGGTTGGCAATCATAAATGCCAAGCCAGTCCAATAGAGGCTTATTCCGACTTCAGCCACATAAAAAGCCGGCAGGTAATTAATCACCGGCGTCGTTAACATAGCAAGCGGAATGGCCGGACCGGCAAACGCCAACAACCGTCTCAGAGTCAATGTTTGGTCAGACTGCTGTGTAGTTGATTTCATATGGCTTTCACTCATAATTAAGCCACCTCACCTGCGCCCTGGTATAGGATGTCAGTCCAGCCATACCAAACTCAGTTCCGACACCGGACAGGCCATAGGGCTCTGTTGAGACGGCATCTGATCCCTCCCCTGCTGGTGTTGATGAATTCACTGTGACCATTCCAGCATGAACTTCGGCTGAGAGACGCATACCTGTATTGAGATTGGTTGTCCAGCCATAGGCTGCCAAGCCATAATCCGTGGCATTGGCAATCTCGATGGCCTCATCTAGCGTGTGAAACCGTGTGATCGTCAAAACAGGGCCAAATATCTCTTCCTGAAACAGCGGGTCGTCAACGGCCACATTGCCAAACAGTGTCGGCTTAACAAAGTAGCCGTTATTGAAATCCAGGCGCTGTCCACCATGCAATAAATTAGCGCTCTTCGCTCCAGCACTGATATAACCGAGTACCTTTTCCAACTGTTGGCGGTTGGCTAAGGGACCATAGCTAGTAGCCGGGTCCATTGGATCTCCTGGGCGAACATTTTCGAATCGTTGAATAATTTTTTCGATTAATTCAAGTTCGATTTTTTTCTCAACAATAACCCGAGAACCTGTGACACATAGCTGCCCTTGATTAAGCAAAATTAATTCAACGATGCTATCAGCAACCATGTCGAGATCATGGCAATCAGCGAATACAATCTGTGGTGACTTGCCGCCACATTCAACATGGGCAACTTTCATATTGGACTGACCTGCATACTGCAAAATCAGTTTGCCTACTGCAGTAGAACCGGTAAAGGCAATCATATTGACGTCGTTATGCAAGGCTAATGCCCGCGCAACAATATCCCCTCGCCCCTGCACGACATTCAGAACACCGGGTGGAATACCCACCTCTGTGGCCAGCTCTGCGAGCCGAGTAGCTGATTGTGGCGATTGCTCTGAGGGTTTCAAAACGACGCAATTGCCGGTTGCCAGGGCTGGCGCCACTTTGGTCATGGCACTGAGGGTCGGGAAATTCCATGGTACTACGGCAGCAATAACCCCTCGCGGCACCAACTGCTGAGCAATACAGCAGCCTCTATCGCTGTTGTAAGCGTCACTGGTCATATTTTCCGTGGCATCAATACAGTAGCGCAGTAACTTTGCCGCACCTTTAGCATTGCCGAATGCAAGACCAATTGGCTTCCCCATATCTGCGGCATCCAACTTATCTAGCTCAAGCGCATGCTCTTCAATAAGGCTGGCAAAATTATGCAAGAGGGTACGTCGCGTAGCTCTGGG
>CAJQJT010000288.1 GCA_905478725.1 uncultured Pseudomonadales bacterium | reverse complement strand
GTCTCGATAACGTTGTTTACCGTATGGGCTTTGGCTCTACACGTGCCGAATCACGCCAGCTGGTTGCTCACAATTCTATTGTGGTCAATGGTCAGAAGGTCAACATTCCCTCTTTCAAAGTTCAGGAAGGTGATGTTGTTGGTCTGCGTGAGAAATCTAAGAAGCAGTTGCGCGTTCAAACCGCTCTGCAATTGGCAGCACAACGTGGTGAAGTTGAATGGATGAATGTAGATAGCAGCAAGATGGAAGGCACGTTTACGCGCAATCCTGATCGCTCCGATCTGCCAGCCGAGATCAACGAAAACCTGATCGTCGAACTATACTCGAAGTAATTTTTGAGATCACACGGGTAAAAATATGCAAAATTCTGCGAATGAATTTCTGACGCCACGCAACATTGACGTCACGTCTTACAGCCCTACTCACGCCAAGGTTGTCTTGGAGCCGCTCGAGCGCGGATTCGGTCACACTCTTGGTAATGCGCTGCGTCGCATTCTGCTCTCTTCAATGTCTGGCTGTGCCATCGTTGAGGTTGAGATAGACGGTGTAGAGCACGAGTACAGTGCTATCGAAGGTGTTCATGAAGATGTTATGGGTATCCTGCTGAACCTTAAGGGTGTAGCAGTCGTTATGGAAGGTCGTGATGAGACCACTGTATCCCTTAGCGTTAAAGGTCCATGTGTTGTAACTGCAGGGGATATCGAAGTTGATAGCCACGTTGAAGTTATTAATCCTGACCATGTGATTGCTACTATTTCTGATAAGTGCACTTTAAATATTCAGCTAAGAATTGAGCGCGGACGTGGTTACCAGCCGTCTGATGCAAGAATCTCTGATGATGAGAATCGCACTATTGGTCGTCTGCAGTTAGATGCATCTTTTAGCCCGATTCACAAAGTTTCCTACAGTGTCGAAAATGCTCGTGTTGAGAACCGTACTGACCTCGATAAGTTGGTCTTGGAACTTGAGACTAACGGCACTATTGATCCTGAAGAGTCTATCCGTCGCGCCGCGACCATCCTGCAACAGCAGATGGCTGTGTTTGTGAACTTGGAAGGCGAAACTGCTGCTGAGCCAGAAGAGAAAGAAGAAGAGATTGATCCAATCCTGTTACGTCCGGTTGACGATCTTGAGCTGACTGTACGTTCAGCTAACTGTCTCAAAGCAGAGAGCATCTATTACATTGGTGACCTTATTCAGCGCACAGAAGTTGAGCTGTTGAAGACACCTAACCTCGGCAAGAAGTCCCTGACTGAAATTAAAGATGTCTTGGCTTCACGCGGTCTTTCTCTGGGCATGCGCCTTGAGAACTGGCCACCAGCCAGTCTGAAAAGTGAACGCGAACTCGTTTAACCGATTTTTTAAACTCGGTTAATAACAAGTTGGTATACATCATTGCTGAGAAAGCAACGAATTAAGGAATAAGAACATGCGTCATCGCTATAGTGGCCGCAAGCTAAATAAGACCGGCACTCACAAGAGAGCTATGTTCCGTAACATGACGGCTTCATTGATTGAGCACGAGCTGATTAAAACCACTCTGCCCAAGGCTAAAGAACTGCGTCGTTTTGCTGAGCCATTCATCACTCTTGCTAAAGAAGATAGCGTCGCTAATCGTCGCTTAGCTTTTGACCGTCTGCGTAACAAAGCAACTGTCGGCAAGCTCTTCACTGATCTGGGTCCGCGTTTTCTCGAGCGTCCAGGTGGTTATGTTCGTATTCTAAAGTGCGGTAATCGTACTGGTGATAATGCACCTATGGCCTACGTTGAGTTAGTAGACCGTGCAGCTAACGATATGGCTGATGTTGCAGAGACAACTGGCGAATAAGCTCGATCTTTCGCAGTAAAAAAACCGGACTCTTAATAAGTGTCCGGTTTTTTTTCGCCTTGTTTTTTTAGATGTGGGGTCTATCCAAGGATAGATTTGATGATAGCCTCAAGCTAAAGCTCGTACGCTTACCAGATCTTAACCCGCTGCTGCTCAGGCAGGAACAAGTCGTCTCCAGGCTGAACATCATAAGTACGATAGAAGTCGGACATATTGGGAAACACACCATTGATACGATATACATCGGGGGAGTGGGGGTCGGTTCGGACGATAATTTCTAGGATCTGGTCGCGCCACTTAATTCGGCTGGACTGTGCGTTGCCTAGGAAGAAGCGCTGTTCGCCGCTGAAGCCATCTATAGTCGGGGAGGGCTGGTCATCTAGTGACATACGATAAGCCTTTAGGGCGATGCTGGTGCCGCCTAAATCACCTATATTTTCTCCCAGTGTGAGGTCTCCGTTAACAAACAGTCCTGGTAGCGCCTCGAACTTGCTGAACTGTTCTACTAAGCCTTTGGTGCGGGCTTCAAATTGCTCTCGATCTGCGTCAGTCCACCAACTTACTAGATTGCCGTCACCATCGTACTTACTGCCCTGATCGTCAAAGCCGTGGCCAATCTCGTGGCCGATGGTCGAGCCAATGGTGCCGTAGTTATAGGCGTCCTCAGCTTCTGGTATAAAGTTAGGTGCCTGCAAGTAAGCGGCGGGAAAGACAATCTCATTGAGCCCAGGATTGTAATAGGCATTCACTTCCTGTGGCGCCATAAACCATTCGTTTCGATCTATGGGTGCGCCCAGTTTGGCCATATTCTGATTGTGGCCAAAGGTCCGTGCTCGCTTAATGTTGCCCGCTAGATCATCGGCTTTAATCGTCAGTCCTGAGTAGTCTTTCCAGGTATCTGGATAGCCAATCTTAGGGGTGAACTTGGAGAGCTTAATCAGAGATTGCTGCTTAGTTTCGTCGCTCATCCATTCTAAATTTTCAATCGATTCGGCATAGGCCGCAATCAAATTTTCCACCATAGTGACCATGCGTGCCTTGGATTCGGGAGCAAAGTGTTTGGCAACATAAAGTTGCCCGAGCAGCTCGCCAATATTGCCATTGATTGAGCTAACTGCTTTGCGCCACCTCGGCTGCTGCTGTTCACGGCCGTATAGATACTTGGAATAGAAATCGAAGTGGGTGTCGACAAATACCTTAGGCAGATAATTGGCATAACTAGCGAGTACATTGGCCCGCAGATAGTCCTTCCACGCCAGGAGTTCAACTTCTTTGAATAGTTGGTTTACTGCTGACAGATAGCTAGGCTGGCCAACCAGAACATAGTCAGGCAATTCCACGCCTATGCCAACCATATATTTCTCTAGGTTAAATGCTGACAGTAATTGCTTGAACTCAGCCCTCGAAAGTTTGTTGTAACGCTTGTCTGCATTGCGGTTATCTACTTTGTCCCATTGATGGGCTGCTAGTCGTGTTTCTAGCGCCAAGATACGTGCTGCGGCAAGTACTGGCTGTTCATGCCCAGATAGAGTCAGTAGCTGTTCAAGATACTGCTGGTAACGAACAATTATATCTTTGCCCCGTTCCGACTCGTCGCTGTAATAGTCGCGATCCGGTAGCCCAAGGCCAGATTCAACAAAGTGTAAAATATAGCTAGTGGCTTCCTTATCGTCCTGACCCACATAGAGATTAAATGGGCCGTCGATACCGGCAGGGTTTACCCTGCCGAGAAATTCGGCAACCTGATCGTGATCCTTGAGTTGGTCTATAGCACTCAGGTAATCATTGATGGGTTCCAGGCCCAGAGTCTCTATTTGCTGTTCATTTAGAAAGGCGCTGTAGTAGTCGCCAATCTTGCGCTTAGCTGGATCAGTACCTCTGTCACTGGCTGCCTCTTCTACTATTATCCGAGACTGCTCAAGGCTCTTTTTGCGCAAGGTCATATAGCTACCCCATCCCACTTCATCGGCAGGAATCTCGGTGCTATCTAGCCAGCCTCCGTTGGCATACTGGTAAAAATCATCCTGTGGCCTCACTGAGCTATCCATACCGATCTTATCAATACCCGAGATTAAGGCCCCCGGCTCAGCCGGAGGTTGCTTGTCGGCGCAGCTGGCAAGTAGTGCTAGGCTAAATACTGAAATGGTTAATTTAGTGAAGGATAATTTGCTCATCTACTACCTCATTAATTTAATAGGGTTAGCTAGTGGGAGTTTTAGGATGGGGCTTGTTGCTCAGTATAATCACCGCTGCTGAGGTTCATTAGACGCATTGCGCCACCCCATACATAGCCTGTGTCTAGTGGAAAAAGATTATTGCCAAGGTGTCTGCCCTCAAGTGCGGCCCAGTGACCAAAGATGATTTTATCGTCGGCAGTCCTTCTTGAGGGGTGACTGAACCAGGGCGCAAATTGTGCGGTTAGTTCTGCAGCCTGTTGATCTGGTGCTGTCTTCGCCTGTAATTCTAGCTGACCTGAAGCCGTGCAGTAGCGCATCCGGGTCAGGTAATTGGTAATCAGTCGCCAGCGTGCTGGGCCGCTTAGGCTTTCAGACCATTGATCTGGCTGATCACCATACATCCCTTGAAAATAACTCTGAGCCTGGTCGGACTTCAGTACCTGCTCAACCTCTGCGGCTAGGGTTTGCGCTGTGCTGAGAGTCCAGTTAGGGGGTATGCCGGCGTGCACTATGGTGTATTGGTCGACACTGAGTAGAAGGGGTTGTTGCTGCAGCCAACTTATAAGTTCGTCGCGATCACTGGCGTTAAGGATTTCGTTTAAGGTGTCTTTGGGGGTTGGCTTTCGAATGCCGTGGGCAATTGCCAGTAGATGTAGGTCATGATTGCCCAATACGGTTTTAAAGGCACTGCCGAGATCCATGCAGAAGCGTAGTGTCTCTAATGACTGAGGGCCGCGATTGATAAGATCACCAGCGGCTATTAAGCGATCAGTGGTTGGCTCAAACTGCACTCTATCCAACAGCATGAGCAGCGGATCCAGACAGCCTTGAAGATCGCCAACCACATAATCAGTCATTTAGTTCACGGCGTGAGGCGTTGAAAGTAAAAAGGGCTCTATGGTGGCGTCAAACTCGCAGCCATCATCATCGCGCATTTTGTAGCAGCCCTCCATAGTACCTATGGGCGTGTCGAGCATGACACCGCTGCTGTACTTGTAGGATTGTCCCGGGGCTATAAAGGGCTGCTCGCCGATAACGCCGGCACCTCGAACTTCCTGTTTAGCTTCATTGGCATCGGTGATTATCCAATGGCGACCTAGCAGCTGCGCAGGGATCTCGCTCTGATTGTGGATGGTAATGTGGTAGGCGAAGGCAAACTTAGCCTCATCAGGCTTAGATTGCTGCAACAGGTATTCGGTTTTAACTTCTACTGTGATTGCGTCGACGCTCATTTTTTACTCAATATACTTTGATTAACGTAGTTAGATAGGGCAACAAAGTCGGCCACTGACAGCTGCTCGGCACGGCGTGATAAATCCACAATCTCGTCCACACCGACAAGATGTTCGGCGTAGGCGCGGATGCCGTTGCGTAAGGTTTTACGTCGCTGCTGGAAACCCAGACTGACGATTTGACTAAGTAGCTCTTCATTCTCCGCCACACAGGGTTTGGTTGTGTGGGGTTTGAGCCGCACAATCGCCGACTGAACCTTGGGTGCGGGGCGGAAAGCTGATGGTGGTACCGGTATCAGTGGCATCACCCGGCAGTGATACTGAACCATAATCGACAGGCGACCATAGGTCTTATTGCCCGGTGCGGCACTGAGACGATCTACCACTTCGCGCTGCAACATAAAGTGCATGTCTTTAATCAGCGTACGATTCTTTAATAGATGAAAGAGTATTGGGGTCGAAATATTGTAGGGCAGGTTGCCGACAAGCCGCATCTGCCGCCCTTCATGAAACTGGGCGAAATCGGTTTTGAGGGCGTCGCCACTAAAAATACTAAAGTCTGGGTAGTCGGCAAATTTCTCAGTGAGAAAGCTCACCAGATCGCGATCCAGCTCAACCACTTTCATCGACGGGCAGCGTTTAATCAAGTGCTCGGTGATAGCCGCTGTGCCGGGGCCGATCTCAATTAGATTGTCATCAGCGCTGGGGCCAATGGCGGCAATAATTTGGCCAATAATATGCTGATCGACGAGAAAGTTCTGACCGAAACGTTTTCTAGCCTGATGTTGAATTGTCATTATTTAATCGCGTAGGGTTTGGTGGGTCGCCATATCGACGGCGACTTGAATAGCTGTGTGCAGACTGCCGTGATCGGCCTGACCAGTGCCTGCAAGATCCAGTGCTGTGCCGTGATCTACTGAGGTGCGAATAATCGGTAGTCCCAGTGTGATATTGGCGGCGCGGCCAAAGCCTTGGTATTTCAACACGGGTAAGCCCTGATCATGATACATAGCCAATACGGCGTCGGCATTGTCCAGATACTTGGGGGTAAACAATGTATCGGCTGGCAGTGGGCCAACCAGATTGATACCCTGCTGACGAAACTCTGTCAGCACCGGTTCAATCACTTCTATTTCTTCACGTCCCAAATGGCCGTTCTCGCCAGCATGGGGGTTTAGGCCACAGACCAGAATCGATGGGTCGGCTATGCCAAATTTGGTTTTCAAATCGACGATCAAAATGTCGATCACCTGACGCAGGGATGACTGAGTAATACTGTCGGCTACATCCCGCAGGGGCAAATGCGTAGTCGCCAGAGCAACCCGCAGCTCGCTGGTTGCCAGCATCATTACGACTAGAGGGGTAGAGGTCTTGTCTGCAAGATATTCGGTGTGGCCGGAAAAGGCGAAGCCGGCATCATTGATAATCGACTTCTGCACTGGGCCTGTAATCATGGCCTGGCAATAGTTTGTTCTGCAGGCCTCTATAGCCGCATCTAGACAGGCTAGTACATAGGGTGCATTGGCTAGGTTCAGCTGACCGGGAATAGCGGGCTGTGCCAGGTCGACAGGAACAATTGCTAGCTCGCCTGGCGCCAGCGGTAATGCTGTTTCACCGGGCTCACGCAGTACCAGAGTTAATCCGAGCACTGCTGCGCGCTGCTGCATCAGCTGTGGATCTGCATAGGCGACCAACTCATGATCACAGCCAGCCTGCACCAGACTGATTAATATATCAGCGCCAATGCCGGAGGGTTCTCCTGGCGTCAGCGCCAATCTAAGGGTCATGTCTCTTTTGACTCTTTTATTTCAACAAAGGCTTCGTCGCGGATCTCCTGTAACCAGACCTGGAGTTCTTCTTCATACTTGCGCTGGCGGAGCAAATTTTGTGCGCGATTACGGGTAATGTTTTCGCTAAAGTCTTGATTGCGGCGCTCAGTAACTTGCAGGATATGCCAGCCAAACTGCGACAGGAAAGGCGCGCTGACTTCATTTATTTCTATGCTACCCATGGTCTGTTCAAACTCGGGAACAAACATCCCTGGAGTTGACCAACCTAACTCACCACCATTGAGGGCAGAGCCTGGATCTTCGGAAAACTCTTTCGATAAAAGAGCGAAATCTTCGCCCGCTTTAATGCGTTCGCGCAGCTCAGTGAGCTGGCTGACAGCAGTTGCCTCATCACGGATTTCGTTGGGCTTGATCAGGATATGGCGGGCGAAATGTTGCTCGATAAGTTGCTCGCCACCACCTTTGCGCTCATAGAGCTTAATTAGGTGATAGCCCGCATCGCTGCGGATCGGCTCTGATATCTGATCTATCTCTAGCTTTTCTACCGCCTCAATAAATACGCCTGGCAGCTGGGCCATTTTACGCCAGCCCAAATCACCACCCTGAAGGGCAGTCTGATCTGAGGAGTTGGCAATCGCCAATTGACGGAAGTCAGTACCATTGTTGGCTTCGTCGAGCAGATTCTGAGCACGCTGGAGAATAGCGTTGACCTCATCGTTGTTTTTGCCGCTAGGTACTGGCAGCAAAATATGACCAACATTAACGTCTGGAGAGGTCATAAAACGACCCTCTTCAGAGTTGAGGAAGTTATCCAGCTCTTGGTTGCTGATACGAATGCGGCGCATCACCTGGCCCTGTTGCACACGCATTAGGATCATTTCATTGCGAATTTCTTCGCGCACATTAGACAGGGTTGAACCAGTGGCATGGACCTGTTCGGCGTACTGCTCCATGGTTAACTGATTGCTGCTAGCAATTCGTGCTATAGCATCGTTCAGCTCGGTATCGGTGATACGAATACCGGCGCTGTAGCCCATATTCAGTTGCAGGCGCTCGGAGATCAGGCGTTCTAAAACCTGCTGAACCACGATCTCTTGTGGTGGTGGCTGAGTGCCCGACTTTTGAATCTGGGCATAGATGGTAGCCAGCCGACGCTGCACTTCGCTCTCTAACACTACATCTTCGTCGACTATAGCAACCACCTTGTCGAGAATTTGAACCTGGGCGCTGGCAGTGACTGAAAAAGCGGCGAGTAGCACTGCAAGCAGAGCTGTATTACAAGTTTTCTTGAGATCCATAACCGTAGATACCATTTTTTAGCATTGAATCAACCCGACCATTCGCACCGGCCAGACCTTTAAATTGTATTTGGAAAAAGATGCCGTTAGTCGGCTTCAAATCTTCTTCCGGCAGTAGTATTTCATCTTTTCTGTCGAGGGAGCGCCGGGCAATCAGACTCGCGCGCCAGCAGCAGCTGTTGTATTCAAATCCGGCAAAGACATCGAGCATACGACTGTTGGTAAAGTCGTGGTTCCAGCGACCCACCAGATTAAAGTTACCTTGCATTGGCAGAAACGCGGATATGTCTGCCTGCTTTATGTTCTGGTCAAAGGACGCCCCATCAAATAGTCTCGGCGCTCTGCGAGTTGAGTTGTAGCTGAAATTCAACAACCGATTCTGGCGATCATTGTAACGTAATGCAATGCTACTTTTGGCCAGATCATTATCGTGGGTGTCGTAAATAATATCACTGCTAACGCGCCAGCTCTTGTTTAGCCGACCCGCCAGTTTGATTGCCAGAGGAGATTGCCTGCGTGCAAGCTCGCCGGCCTCTTCTTCGCTTGGGTTAGATGACAGAGTGACTCTGCGATCAATATAGTTAATGGCCTGGGCGACGCTAGCGCTAAAGCGTTCCTGTCCAGACTTGCTGTCGATATAGCGTGTGGTTAGTGCAATGGTTAGGCGCTCTTCGTCAGAGATGCGATCACCGCCATTAAAGCGTTCATCGCGAAACAGCAGGTCGTAGGACGGGGTGTATTCGCGAGTGTCAAAGTCTGGAAGTCCCGACTGGTCTCTAAATTTCGATTTCACATAGTAGAGTCGCGGCTCTAAGGTTTGGGTATAGCCGTCGAAAAAGCTCGCAGGACGCTCCAGAAAAAGACTGGTATCCAGTGAGGACACCGGAACAGTTACTGCTGATACATTAGAGGCCTGTGGACTACCGGTCTGATTGTCGAGATTATAAGCTAGATGTTTAAGGCGATATTGGGGGCGAAAGTAACCCCAGGTCCAGCGTTTGTCCCAACTGATACCGTAATCAAGGCGATGTCTGTCACCAGTGACAAAATCAGGATCATCATGGTCAAAGCGCGCGGTCTGATTGTTTAAGTCGACGACTAAATTGTTATCAAAGCGATAGTAACCATTGGCAGTAACCTTAGGTAACACCGAGTACTGATCTTCCAACCCATCAATAATGATTTGATGATCCTGGGCTTCGACTCGGTAATCCCAATTGTCTGTTTTATAACTCACACCAGCGACTCGGCGAAGATTAACCCGGCTTCTCGATTCCTGGCCTAGGCTACCGAAGTCATTAAAGTAGTCATTGTCAGAAACATTGTTCAGATCAATGAAGGTCGACCAGGCTTTGCCTATGCCTCCGAGGTGGGTAAGCCCGGCCAAATAGCGATCGTCACCAAGGTGTTCTTGCAGGCCAGTTTCGGGGTCTATATTTTCCTCGTCGCTGCCGCCTTTGTCACTGCCCAAAAAGGCGCCGGTCACTGTAGTCTCGGAATGACGAGATAGATGACGAAGCTCGACCTCAAGGGCTATACCGCGTTCCTGCAGCAGTCTTGGTGTAATGGTCGCGTCGTAGTCTGGTGCTAGATTCCAGTAGATTGGCTGGGCATAATCAAAACCGTTGTCGGTGCTGGAGTTAATGGTTGGAAATAACAGCCCCGAGGTGCGTTGGTCATTGATCGGAAATTTAATCCACGGGAAGTAGAATACGGGAATATCTTTAACCCTCAACTGGGCGTTCTTCACCGTAGCAAATCCGGATTCCTGATCAATGGCAATCTCACTGGTCGCCATCTGCCAAGTTGAGTCCCCGGGTTCGCAGGTTGAATAGGTCGCATCACTAATTGTGATCACGCCATCATTGGTTCTGGTCAAAGTTTTGGCGCTGCCGCGCACTGCTGCTTCATGGAGCACGTAAGTGGCGTTATTGATCGTCACTTCTTTACTGTCGATATCAATTTCTGCACTGCTACCTAGGAGTAACATACCAGGTTCGCGAAACTGCACATTGCCTTGCAGGTCAACATTACGGTTAGTCTGGTCGATGCGAGCACTGTTACTGCGAATTTGGCGGTAGCCCTGAGATATCTGCACATCGCCCTCCAGCACTGCGACATTATTATCTAATGCTTCGGTGGAGTTAGCGTTTACTCGCAAGGAAGCTTCTTCAGGGTTGAGATCGGCATCAGGATAATCGCGTGCCGGTTCCACATAGGCACCACAGCAGTTTCCTTCAATTTTTAGCCGCTGCTCATCGGTCATCTGGCCTTCTTCCAGCCAGTCTAGGTTGCGCACGGCGGCAACTCTGGGTTCATCTGAAGTGGCTAGGCTATTCTCACTGGCTCGTGCTGGGCGGTTTCGACTAGAGGCGACAATTTGTTCTTCATTGCAGAGCCACTGGCTATCGGGACCGGCTGCACAATTCCAGGTTACGTGGACTTCATCAGCAGAGATGTTGGACGACAGGCCAATAGACAGAAAGGGCAAAACCGCCAATGCAAATAGTGCCTGGCGACTGAGCTGACGCGGCCCTGCACTGGCCATACCCAGGCTCTGCACCATAGAGGAAATAGGACTTAATTTAGGGCTCAAAAGAGGGCTCAAAGGCGCGCCTGATTGCTGGTTGCTAATGTGCTGGCATTTTACCTGATATCTTGCCAGAGTAGAGGTCTGAATTAGCCTAAATACTCGAGAATAATACTTTTCAGCCACTGCTTATGGCTGTGAAGCCGCGCCGGTAAAAATAGCGCCGGTAAAAACAGCATTAAGGAATAGACTACCATCGATCTTTTAACCACCCAGCGTCGCCAGACTTTTATCCATTGGATAGAGGCCTGCTTGCCGCCATTCCATCAGATTGACCTGCCATTGCTGCTGCAACCCCTTGCCGGTGATGCCGGGTTTAGGCGTTATTTTAGGCTCGCGGGGCGGATGTCACTGATCGCTGTTGACTCACCGCCAGATAAAGAGAATAACCCCGCTTATATCAAAGTAGCCATGGCATTCCAGCGCCATGGCGTGACCACGCCGAAAATACTCGCGGTGGACTTTGCCAATGGGTTTTTCTTGCTGGAGGATTTTGGTCACCAGCTGCTGCATCCGGAGTTATTAGCCGGCAGCGTTGCTAAGGAAAGTTCGCCGGCGCGATTATCCGCGGCTAATTATTACCAGCAGGCTGAATCAGTGCTGTTGGATATTCAAAGAGTGGAGCCCAGCCCCAGAGTATTTGCGGCTTATGATGCCCAACGCTTGCAGTCAGAGATGGATCTATTCGCCGATTGGTTTGTCAGCCAGTTGTTGGGTGTCGAGCTGGATGAACATGAGTCCAGCATGCTCAGCAGGTTATTCTCCCGATTGATCGAAGCTGCTCTGGAGCAACCCCAGGTGGTTGTGCACCGAGATTATCATTCGCGCAA
This sequence comes from uncultured Pseudomonadales bacterium, assembly GCA_905478725.1. Classification (GTDB taxonomy): domain Bacteria; phylum Pseudomonadota; class Gammaproteobacteria; order Pseudomonadales; family Porticoccaceae; genus HTCC2207. The sequence goes on along the minus strand of CAJQJT010000288.1, from coordinate 2,714 downwards.
TCTGATGCTCTTAGAGGATGGAGCTCTTGGGGTAATTGATTTTCAAGACGCCGTGGTTGGGCCCATGACTTACGATTTGGTATCGCTGCTCAAAGACTGTTATCTGCGTTTGCCCCGAGATCAAGTGATCAGTCGCGCGCTGGACTATAAACAGCGTCTTGAAACCGAACTATCTATGGCTCCGGTAAGCGACGACCAATTTATGCGCTGGTTTGATCTGATCGGTTTGCAACGTCACATTAAAGTGCTGGGTATCTTTGCGCGCCTGTCTCTGCGGGATGGCAAACAGGCATATCTGAAGGATTTGCCGCTGGTGATTCGCTATGCTCTTGAAGCAGCTCAGGGCGACGAGGTTGGTCAAGCTTTTTACAAATGGTTTGTCGAACGCATCGAACCATTGTTGCCTGGCCAGGATTGGTATAGCGATTGGCGTACTGCTGGAGAAAACCACCAATGAAAGCCATGATATTGGCCGCTGGCCGTGGTGAAAGACTGCGCCCACTAACCGACAGCACCCCGAAACCAATGTTGCAGGTGGCCGGCAAACCTTTGCTTGAACATCATTTGATGCGCCTGGCCGCAGTAGGAATCACCGATATAGTGATCAATACCAGCTGGCTGGCAGAGCAGATTGAAGAGTACTTTAGTGATTGCGAAACACGCCTTGGCGTGACTATTAGCTGGTCACGTGAAGTCACGGCCCTAGAAACTGGAGGTGGCATTGCCAGAGCACTACCGTTACTGGGTGACGAACCTTTTATATTAATAAATGGCGATGTGTGGAGCGATTATCCGCTTAAGGGTTTGCTGGGCAACAAGCTGTCCGATAGCCTAGATGCCTGGTTGTTGTTGGTCGGCAACCCGACTCATAATCCTGATGGAGATTTCGCGCTGCAAGGCGGGTTAGTCAACTATGCTGGGGACCATGCAGCAACCTTTAGCGGTATCAGTTTGATCCGCCCAGCGCTGTTCGCCAATTACGTTGAGCGAGATAGTGCATTTCCACTGCGAGATGTTTTGCGTCCCGCTATTGTTGCCGGCAGGGTGGGTGGCGAAATTTATACTGGCAGCTGGTGCGATGTTGGAACCCTTGAGCGTTATGAGCAATTACAGGCATTGTTCGACTGATAAAAAGGCCTAATAAAAAGGCCCATGAAAAAGACTTAAGAGAAAAATCTCAAAACTAAACCTAAGGAAAACGAAATAAAATGATCACTGTTGCCAAGTACCAAATTCTCTTTTGGCTATGCCTAATTGGCACGATATTTTTATCGCTGATGCCGGTGATTGGGGGCAGTGCGCAGCTCTTCGAACTTCAGGATAAGGTCGGTCACAGCAGTATCTATGCCGCTCTGTTTTTTCTCTGCGCCAGTGCTTACGGGCGTCGCTATCCCCTAGCTCTGCTGGCATTTATTTTAGCGGCCTTTGGCTTGAGTATGGAAATCGCCCAGTCTATGACGACTTATCGGCAGGGTGATCACTGGGACATGTTAGCCAATCTAAGCGGTATCCTAGCGGTTTGGGCAGTGATGGCTTGGAGGCGTAAGAAGCATGATTGAAGTTTATCGCGGCAGTGACTATTTCGAAGCTCAGCTACTCAAGGGGTTGATGGAGCAGGATGGACTGCAGGTGTTTTTGCACGGTGCGGCACTGCAGGGCGGTTTGGGCGAAGTTCCCGCGCTGGGCCATCTGTCGATCGCGGTGAACGACGCCGATGCGGACTTAGCCGGCGAGATTATTCGCGCCTATGAGCGTGGTGATTTTTCTTTAGAGGATGAATCATGACACCTAAGCTTCGACGCCTTTCGCTATGGTTAGCTCCACTCATTGCGGTGGCAGTCACTCTGTTAATGATGAACGCGGGTTGGGCTCGTGAGGGCGCTCTGGTCGGCGGTTTGACCGTACTCTGCGCGCTGTGGTGGATCTTTGAGCCGATTCCTATTCCAGCCACAGCCATGATTCCTCTCGGCGTGTTTCCATTGCTCGGTATTCTCGATGGCAAACAAGTAGCTCAGGCCTATGGCGACCCGCTGATTATTCTATTGATGGGTGGCGCCATGTTGTCCAAAGCGATGGAAAAGAGTGGTGCCCACCGTCGTCTGGCCCTGTATATGGTCAATCTGTTTGGCGGTGATAGTCAGCGGCGACTGGTGTTGGGTTTTATGGTGGCTTCGGCGGCATTGAGTATGTGGGTGTCGAACACCGCCACCACGCTGATGTTGTTGCCGGTAGCCTATGCGGTGCTTCAGAGTACTAACGTCAAGGATGCTAAAAAGCTCGCCGTGCCGCTATTTTTAGGTATCGCCTATGCTGCCAGTATCGGTGGTTTGGGCACGCCAATCGGATCGCCACCAAATATAGTTTTTCTTAAAATTTATGGCGAAGCCACAGGTTCGATTCCCAGTTTTACTCAGTGGATGCTCTGGGGGTTGCCTGTGGTCATATTGTTACTGCCCCTCGCGGCTCTCTGGATAACCCGCCATCTGGGTGCTGCCGAGCCGCTAAAAATTCCACAGGCCGGTGTTTGGCGCACTGAAGAGGCGCGGGTACTGGTGATATTTTTCCTTACTGCTGTGGCTTGGATTACTCTGCGCGAACCTTTTGGCGGTTGGAGCCAATGGCTCAATGTGCCCAGTGCTAACTATGCGGCAGTGGCTTTAACCTCAGTGATACTGATGTTTATTCTGCCCAATGGTCAGGGCGGAAAACTCCTC
>CAJQJT010000287.1 GCA_905478725.1 uncultured Pseudomonadales bacterium | reverse complement strand
CTTTCTGCCGCCAGGCCTGCAGCTACAAACCTGGAAAGACTTCTCGAATATGTTTTCCGGGCGTCTGGCGCTGCTGTCAAAAAATGCCTTCGGTGGATTGATCCTGGTGTTTGTGGTGCTGATGCTATTTCTGCGTCCGCAGCTGGCCTTTTGGGTGGCTGTTGGTATCGCCATTGCCTATATGGGTGCCCTGTGGATACTACCCAGTATTGGCCTGACCCTTAATATGATGTCGATGTTTTCGTTCCTACTGATTCTCGGCATTATTGTCGACGACGCCATTATTGTCGGCGAGAGTATTTACCGACATCAACAGCTCGGCTATGACGGCGACACTGCGGCGCGAATGGGCGCTCAAGCGGTGTCTAAGCCGGTATTGCTAGCGGTGGTCAGCACCATGATTGTATTTTTGCCGATGCTATTTTTACCCGGCATGTGGCCCAAATTTCTCTGGGCGATTCCAGCGGTCACTCTGGTTGCCCTGTCTTTCTCCCTGATCGAGTCATTTTGGATACTGCCTTCCCACCTCGCTAAAATGCAGCCTGAAAAACCCGCGACCACCAAAACCGGTATCGCTATTCGCAAGATTAGGAAAAGCTTTGCTGATGGGCTGGTCAATTTTTCCAATAATCTGTACACCCCCTTTTTGAAAAAGGCCCTGAATTGGCGCGCCCTGACTCTAATTGGATTTTGCCTGGCCTTTACCCTCTCCATCACATTGATCAGCGCCGGCTATATCAAGCAACGTTTTATGCCCGACGTGCCCTCAGACTTTATCTCCATGCGCATTGAAATGCCGGACGGCTACTCCGTTGAAGGTAAAATTGAAATTACCCACAGAGCCGAGCGCGCAGCCCAATTATTGGCCAGTGACCCAGCCATCAAATCGCAGATCGACACCGACGATCTGGTGGCCAATCAACTGTCATTTATGTACGGCGATACCATCCGCTTGCTGCTCGAACTGCAGCCGGACATGAGTGGCCAGGTGAGCCCGACACTGGTGGGCGAGCGCTGGCAGCAGCTGATTGGCGAGATTCCTCAGGCCAAGACCTTTAATGTGGATGCCTCTGCGGCAGGTCGCGGCAACGGTGAACGTATCACTGGGGTGCTGACCTCAAACAATCTCGATCAGCTCACCGCTGCGGCACAGTTTTTGAAGCAGCGTATGCGCGATATTCCCGGCGCCCGCAATATCCGCGACGACATTCATTCTGGACGCTCAGATATTGATATCAATCTGCTCCCCTACGGCAATAACTTTGGCATAGGGCTGGCCGATGTTGCGCGTCAGGTACGCCATGGTTTTTACGGTGCTGAAGCTCAGCGTGTGCCCCGGGGCCGGGACGATGTTCGCGTTATGGTGCGCTACCCAAAACAGGATCGCTCTCAGGTAGACACTCTAGATAGCATGCGTATTCGCACCCCCAGTGGTGCTGAAGTGCCGTTTTACTCGGTGGCGGAGACCTCTTATGTGCCTGGCTACACACGCATTAATCGGCAAGATCGTCAACGCAGCGTCAAGGTGTCGGCAAGGCCTACAGCCAATAAATTGACCGTCGATGAAATGGCGCAGATTCTGTTTGGCGAGATCGGCCCTGAGTTGCAGCAGCTCTACCCTGAAGTGACATTAAACAAGGATGAACAGCTCGCCGAGCAGGATGAATTTTTTGCCTCAGCAGCCAAGCTATTTATTCTCGCTCTTGGCATGATTTATATTCTTATGGCTGTGGAATTCAAATCCTATTTGAAGCCCTTGGGGGTTCTGTCTGCGGTGCCTTTCGGCATGATGGGCGCGGTGTTTGGACACTTTATTATGGGGCTCAACTTTAGTGTGCTGTCGTATCTTGGTGTGCTGGCGGCCTCAGGCGTGGTGGTTAACGACAATTTGGTACTGATGGACCGTATCAATCAACTGCGCGCTGAGGGTCTGGCAGTCAAAGAGGCGCTAGTCCGAGCTGGCCAAGAGCGTTTCCGGCCGATTATCCTGACCTCATTGACAACCTTTATTGGACTGGCGCCGATACTGCTAGAAACTAGTATGCAGGCGCGCTTTTTGATTCCAATGATTGCCTCTCTGGCATTTGGCGTGCTGTTTGCGACCATTGTTACGCTGGTCTTTGTGCCCTGCCTCTACCTCTCAGGGGCAAATTTAAATGCCCGCTGGGACAAAAAAATGCTCCAGCCAACCCCAGGTTCAAATCCCGAAGGCGGCACCTGAGACATCGAGTCTGTTGGCTGTAGCAATACAGGATCTAATAGTAAGCAGTAGGCGTGGTGGTCAGAACCATCGGTGAGCTGACCTCTTCGCGCTTGACCACACCACAGAGCTGTTCTACCAGTTCCAGTGCGAAGTCCAGAGCAGTGCCCGGGCCCTGACTAGTGATGCAATTACTATCCACAACTACCCGAGCCGCACCATCCACCTCTTTGGCTTCCAGTGACTTCTGAAAACTTGGGTGGCAGGTGGCCGTTTTATCCAGCAATAAGCCTTTAACCGCCAGCACCAGCGCTGGCGCCGCACAGATCCCGGCAAACAGTTTGCCCTGAGCCGCCTGATCCCGCAGCATCGCATCCAATATTGGGTGTTCGGCAAGGTGTTCTGAGCCGGGTAGTCCTCCGGGCACAGCGATTAGATCGTACTGGTTTTGGGCGCAGTCATCTAACATCGTATCGGCGACAATATTCGTCCCTCTGGATGCGCAAATTTGCAGCTTGTCGCCGCTGTTAGCGCTAGCCACAGTGACCTTAACCCCGGCTCTGCGGAGCACGTCAACAATGGTTACCAGCTCGATTTCTTCACTTCCCTCGGCGATGGGAATAAGTGCCGTTTTATTCATAGTTTGTCCTTTTTATCCTTTGGCTACATACGTTACACTGTGGCGCAAATTATTCTAACTGTCACGGATTTGGCATGAAAATTTTCATAATTAAAAGTCATGATGGACGTCTATTAGGTAAAGATCTTGCCTGGGTTGATGGCGCCAATGCCAACCTTATTTTTACGGCTCAGCATCGGGATGTTGCCCTTAATCAGCTGATCGAATTAAATGCCAAAGACATCCATTTGCGCGCCGAGATTACCGAATGCGAAGCCGATAAAAAAGGCCGCCCGGCACTAGTCTTGGATGCCCCAGCTTTGTCTTCAGATATGCCTTCAGAGGCTCCAGCCAATGCCGACCAAGTCAGTGCGGCCTAAACAGGAGTCTATGCGTGTCAATTGAAACTCGTCTCGCAGCGCTTGCGCAGCCAAACTTTATCTCGGTATTGAAAAATATTGCCCGAGGAATAGAAAAAGAGAGCCTTAGAGTAGAGCCCTCTGGCCTTATGGCACAAAGCCCACACCCCAAGGCTCTGGGCAGCGCTTTAACCCATCCGTCGATTACCACCGACTACTCGGAAGCACTGCTGGAATTTATTACTGCACCGTCGGCCTCTATAGATGAGGTACTCAATGAGCTTGAGGAAATTCATAGCTACACCTATCAGCATATAGATGACGAACTTCTCTGGGTCAGCAGCATGCCCTGCCAGTTGGGTGACGATAGCAGTATTCCTGTGGGCCAGTACGGCAGCTCTAACAGCGGCCAAATGAAAACTGTCTATCGCCTCGGACTCGGTCATCGCTACGGTCGCCTGATGCAGACCATTGCTGGGATCCACTATAACTTTTCGGTGCCAGACGAGCTCTGGCTGCAGCTGCAGGCTCTAGAGAACAACCAACAGTCACTGCAAGAGTTCAAATCCGCGGGCTATTTTTCTCTGATCCGCAATTTCAGACGCTACTTCTGGCTGCTGCTCTATCTGTTGGGTGCTGCACCGGCAGTCTGTGCCAGCTTTGTCCGCGGCCGCGAGCATGATCTTGTGCCTCTGGGCAATGACAGCCACAGCCTTCACCTACCCTATGCCACATCACTGCGCATGGGCAATTTAGGCTACCAGAGTGATGCTCAGAGCTCTCTAGTGATCTGCTACAACGATATTGGTCAGTACAGCAGAACCCTGAAAGGTGCCCTGGAAACACCCTATCAAGCCTACGAAGATATTGGACTGAAAGACGCCCAGGGCAACTATCAGCAGCTGACGACTAACCTGCTGCAGATTGAAAATGAATTTTATAGCCCAATTCGACCGAAGCGCACCGCCGCCCCTGGGGAAACTCCCCTAGAAGCCATCGAAAAACATGGCGTGGAATATATTGAGGTACGCTGTGTTGACTTAAATCCACTGCTGCCAAACGGTATAGATAAGCCAACCAGTCAGTTTTTGGACAGTTTTTTACTCTTTTGCCTGCTCAAAGACAGTCCGCGCACCAATAACAATGAGTATCGACAGATTACTGAAAATCAGCGCCGTACCGTGGCTCGCGGTCGCGATCCTGAACTGGAACTATTGGATGGCGACAAACAGCGCAACCTGGTGGAATGGGGCCTATCCTTAATGGCCGAGATACAGCCGGTGGCCGAAATGCTTGATCAGGCTAACAGCACTGACCAATACAGTGCCACTGCCGCAGTAATGAAGGCGCGCTTGCAGGACAGCAGTCTGACCCCCGCCGCGCAGCTGATCGCTGAAATGACTACCAATAACGAGACTTACTATGGCATGGCGATGCGTAAGGCCCAGGAACATCGGGAATATTTCCAGAGCAGGAAGCTGACCCCAGAGACGACAGAAAAATATCGTCGCCTAGCCGAGGAATCACAGGTCAAGCAGGAACACATTGAAGCCTCCGACAGCCTCAGTTTCGAGGAATTTATCGCCGGTTATTATCAGTAAGGGATTGGCTATTAGACGGCTAATCAAAGAAGCTTATTTACAGGCGCCCGCGAGGGTAGCCTAAAACAGGAGTAAGGCATGGGCCTACCCAACAACCGAATAATCAACCTCAGTGTCGCCGCGACCTGTGGTGGGCTAATCGCTATTGCCATCTTCTATTTTCAAAATTATCTTGGTCTTGAACCCTGCTATCTCTGCATTACTCAACGAGTGTTTATTATCGCGGTTGGAGTGATTTTCCTGATTGCCGGACTACACAACCCTGCAGCCAAAGGACAAAAGATCTATGCCGGTCTGGCCACATTGGCCGCTTTTGGCGGTAGCTTTTTCTCGATTAAACAGCTGTGGCTCCAGGGTCTTCCAGAAGATCAGGTGCCTGCCTGCGGTCCTCCTGTAGACTATCTATTTGATGCCTTCTCAGCCTCTGAGGCCATCAGTATGCTGCTCCGCGGCGATGGCAACTGTGCCGAAGTACAGTGGCAGCTACTGGGTATCAGCATGCCTGGTTGGGTACTGGTGAGCTTCGTCGGTCTCGCGACCGTGGGACTGTTCCAACTGCTGCGTAAATGAAGCAGCTGTTGTGAAAAAACTCGCCGTCGGCCTGCTGATTCTGGTGCTTTTCCAGTGGCTGGGTGAATGGGGGGTAAAAGCCCTAGAGCTAAATATTCCCGGCCAACTGCTAGGTATGATCCTTCTCCTGATCGTTCTGAGTGTCAATAAATCTCTACTGCCTTGGCTGGAAACAACCAGCAGCCAACTGATTCGTTTTATCGCTCTGCTATTTGTGCCTATCACCACTGGGGCCTTTTTTCTCGGCCCTGAAATATTTGAGCAACTGCCACAGATTCTCGCCGTGCTTATAATTTCGACGCTGCTAGCTCAATGGTTTATGGCGCTGGTCATCAATAAGCTGCGCGGTTCAAATGGGCGCGATGACTGAGATGGCTGACATGACTACGATCCTTCTGCATCAGTGGCAGCTCTTAAGCACCACATCCTGGCCACTGCTGTTGACCCTGGCGGCCTTTGGGATCGCCTGGTGGACCTATAACCGCTCCGGTAGAGCCTCATTACTACACCCGTTAATGGTTGCGACGCCGCTAATTTATTTCTCTATGCAAACCATCGATCTGGATTTTGCAGCCTATTACTCAGGCAACGGTATTTTAAACTGGCTGTTAGGGCCTGCCACTGTCGCCCTCGCAGTACCCCTTTCACATCAACTGCGGCAGCTGGCGGGGATGTTTAAACCGCTCACCGTTGCACTGTTGCTCGGCGGCCTCTTCGCCACGCTGAGTGCGCTGCTACTCGTTAAGTTGTTTGGCTTGAGCGATGTGGTACTGCTCTCCTTAGCCGCCAAGTCCGTAACCTCACCAATTGCCCTGAGCATAGTTGAGCAAATTGGTGGGCTCCGCAGCCTGTTAGCAGTAGCCACCATGGTCACTGGGCTGGCTGGTATCGTTATGGCAAAGAGCATTTTTCACCTTACCCAGCTAGAGGATGAACGCTGGCAGGGGTTAATTCTCGGCGTTACCGCTCACGCCATCGGCACCGCCAAGGCTTTTGAGAGCAGTCCTCGCTGCGGCGCGTTTGCCACATTGGGCATGGGTATTAATGGAATATTGACGGCGATTGTTCTGCCAGCCTCAATTGGTCTTTTTATCATTTGAGTATTTATTCTTTTGCCTAAAACAAAGTAAACTGTGGGTCCATTAGGGAGTGATGAGGTTTACCAGCCATGCTACAAGATCTACAACGATTAAAACAACACTGGGGCGGTGTCAGCGACATCGTCGATCGCTGGTTAGAAGAGCGCCGTGAGCTGCTGGTCAAATACTGTGACCTGATTGAGATCCATGACTTCGATAGTGCCAACCGAGCTCATGGTGACAAGCTACAGAGCTTCTGCGAAGTGATGGTCGACTATGTGTCAGTGGGTCACTTTGAAGTCTATGAACAGTTGGCGAAAGAGGCCAAGGCGTTCAGTGACAGCGAAGGCCTCAAAACTGGCGCCGATCTTGTAGAAAAAATTCAGCCCTCTACAGAAGCGGTTTTAGACTTTAACGATAAGTATCTTGAAACAGATGATCTGGATACTCTGGCGGTAGATCTATCAGTTATTGGAGAGGCACTTGAACAGCGCTTTGAATCTGAAGACAAGATGATCGAAGTACTGCACAACGGGCACCTTGAGCAGTTGCAAAAGGCCAGTTCAGCTCCGGCATAAGTTTGCTGTAGATTTAGATGACAATAAAAAGCCCCGATAAATCGGGGCTTTTTTGTTTCTGTAGCGGTTACTTATTAATCGCTAATGCCTAAACTCTAATGCCTAAACTCTAATGAGCTTAGAACTTACCTTAGCCATCAATATTAGCGTTCAACAGTTCCACTTCAAAAATCAGTACCGAATTTGGACCTATGGGGCCAGCGCCGCCGGGACCGTAAGCCAGCTCTGCAGGAATATAAAGCTCCCACTTAGAACCTTCGGCCATTAACTGCAGTGCTTCAGTCCAGCCAGGAATAACCTGAGTGACGCCAAACTGTGCCGGCACGCCGCGCTTTACTGAGCTATCGAATTCAGTGCCGTCTAAAAGGCGACCAGTATAGTGAACTTCAACAGTGCTGTCGGCTGTGGGAATAGCGCCAGTACCAGCAGTGAGAACTTTGTACTGCAGACCGCTGTCTGTTGTAGTCACGCCCTCTTTCGCGCCATTGGCGGCGAGGAAATCAGTTCCTTCTTTAATGTTTCCGTCAGACTGCATAGCTGTCGCTTGCTGCTCTGCCTTTTGCATCTCATCGCGCTTGGCGGTCATTTCAGTTTCGAAGCGCTGAATCGTCTCAGCGATCTGCTCTTCGGTCAGCACTGGCGGCTTCTCATCGAGGCCGTCGGTGAAGCCCTGATTAAAGGCTTCAGCATCAATTTCCAAGCCAATACCGCGGATATTCTTGCCATTATCCAGGCCCATCAAATAACTGATGCGCTGGCTGTGGCTGTCTAAGCTGGCAGCCGATGCTACCTCGCTAGATGTGTCTGAAGTCTGAGAATCACAGGCTGTAATAACAAACAGCAGTGCGACGGGTAAAAGTTTTTTCATGTTGATTTGCCTTCCTTTTATTAACAATGGATTACGCCTAAAAGATACAGCTGGAATACTCTTGTGGCTCAAGTTTAGTGTATTTCCAAGCCCGCATCGACCTACTTATGGATACTAATCAAGGCCAGTACCAGGAACGCCAAAGGGCCTCCGAAACTAGTCTATTTTTTGATACAAAAGATCCCATACGCCATGACCAAGACGCTCTCCGCGCTTCTCAAATTTGGTCAGCGGTCTGTAGTCAGGGCGTGGTGAATACTGCTGCTCGCCAACGGTGTTTTTAAAGCCTGGCGCCACATCTAGAACCTCGAGCATCTGCTCGGCATAGTGCTGCCAATCAGTGGCCATATGCAGTACGCCACCCATCTCAAGCTTGTCGCGAATCAACTGAACAAATTGAGGTTGCACAATACGTCGCTTGTTGTGCTTTTTCTTGTGCCAGGGGTCGGGAAAGTAGAGCTGCAAGCGATGGAGGCTGGCGGCGGGAATACATTCGTTGAGTACATCAGTGGCGTCGGCTAAATAAACCCGCAGATTTTTGATCTGCTGCTCTTCGGCACTGGCAATCAATCGGCCCACGCCTGGAGGATGCACTTCAATACCAATAAAATCTTGCTCTGGTGCGGCACTGGCCATCTGCAACAGAGAGTCCCCCATGCCAAAACCAATTTCAATAATTAATGGCGCCTTGCGGCCAAAAATACTCTCGGCATCAATCGGACCATCATCAAGTTTTAAACCATAAAAAGACCAGCCGCTGCTGAACGCATTACGCTGCCCTTCAGTCATGCGACCAGCGCGAAGCACATAGCTGCGAATTGCTTTCTTGCGATACTCAGGCCTGAAGTCGGAACTGCGCTCTGCTGAACTACTTTCTTTTTGAAGGCCGTCTTCAGAACCCTTATGAGAGCCAATGTTCTTATCGTCTTGAATGTCGTCGCTATTAATGTCCATTAATCCTCGGCGCTGTTTGCAGTAAAGAGTAATAACCAACCGGCAATAAAGGCGCTACCACCCACGGGGGTGATCATTCCGAGGATACTGATCCCCGAGATAGCGATCAGATACAGGGAGCCAGAAAACAGCACAATGCCCAACATAAAGCAGCGTGCCGCCCAGAGCAGGGAACGCTCATTGAGCGGTAGGCTTAGAATGGCGAGCAGTGCCAGGGTATGAATAAAATGATAGAGCACCCCGGTTTGATAG
>CAJQJT010000286.1 GCA_905478725.1 uncultured Pseudomonadales bacterium | reverse complement strand
GCACAGTCACCATTCTCGATAAGCGCCTGATCACCAAGCGCTACGGCACCCAGCTGTTAAATGGCCTGCCGCCTTTCCGCCGTGAGATTGGGTAGGCTGCTTGTTTAAAGAGCCGGGTTAAAAAAAAGGGGTAGGGTCCATGAGCGAACGTCACAGCCGGTTAGCTAATTTGCTTTTTGACCTGGAAAAAGAGCTCCGGGAATCTAAGCTATGGGCGGAACAGAGTCCCGCGCCTGAGGCACTGCTCAGCACCGAACCCTTTTCGATTGACCTGCTGACCTTCACCGAATGGCTGCAGTTTATTTTCCTGCCAAAAATGTATGCCACCATCGAGGCGTCAGAAGACCTACCCCAGAGTTGCAGTATCGCGCCCATGGCGGAACAGTTTTTTAGTGCTGAGGGACTGTCGGGAACAAAATCTAACGAGGGTTCTAGCGGGAATTCGAGTGAGGGCTCTCAACAAACCGCCGGAAAAATTGATCGAGGATCAATTATCCGGCGTCTTGCAGATATAGATTACTTTATTTGCGATCAGTAGTCGGGCGCTTGCTTGGCTTACGTGGCGCTGAGTCAGCACCGCGGTGGGCTTTTGGCTTACCCTTAAACGCAGGCTTGTCCTTGCTGAAGCTAGGCTTGTCACGCTTGCCGCCGCCATAAGGCTTCGCATCACGCTGTTCGCCAGCAGTGCCATTATCAATACTGATCTTTAGTGGCTTCTGGCAGACACGAACCTTGTACAGGTGATCAAACAACTCTTTGGGCATACCTTCTGGCAGATCAACAGTGCTGTAATCATCATGCAGTTTGATGTGACCAATAAATTGCGCGTCGATCTCCGCTTCATTGGCAATCGCGCCAACAATGTTCTTTGGAGACACATCATCGTTGCGGCCTACCTCAATGCGGTAGGTGATCATGGTAACTTCATTGCCTTCCTCATCTGTGGTCGGCCCCTTGTCACGTGGTGGCTTAGGCGCGCGATCAGGACGCTGGCTTCTGTCACTGCGATCAGGCCTTTCGCTTCTCTCGTTACGATCAGGTCTCTCGTTGCGGTCGTTACGCTCGCGTGGCTTGCGCTCATTGCGATCACTAGCCGAGGCGCGTGGAGTGTCGATGGCAACCATCTTCGGGAACAGAGGGCGCTCTTTCTGGGCTTCAAAGGCCAGAGCGGCAGCTAACAGAACCATATCGATTTCATTTTCAGCGGCAACTTCTTTAACCAGTGAGTGAAACTTATCCAGCTTGGTAGACTTACACATGCCAACCAACTGCTCTTTAAACAGAGCAATACGCTGGCCACTGACTTCTTCGTTGCTCGGCAGATTAAACGAGCTAATCGGCTGGCGTGTCGACTTCTCAATCGAACGCAGCATGCGAATTTCTTTCTGAGTCACAAACATGATCGCCTTACCTTCACGACCAGCACGTCCAGTTCGACCAATACGGTGAACATAAGACTCATTGTCGTAGGGAACGTCATAGTTGATTACGTGACTGATACGCTCAACGTCCAAACCGCGAGCGGCGACGTCGGTGGCCACAACTATATCTAGCTGGCCTTTCTTCAAGCGGTTGATGGTGCGCTCACGCAATGTCTGAGTCAGGTCACCGTTAAGTGCCGCTGAGGAAAATCCACGAGCTTCAAGCTTCTCGGCAATTTCCAATGTCGACGACTTGGTGCGCACAAAAATGATCATGCCATCAAACTGCTCAACATCGAGAATGCGAGTCAGGGCATCCATCTTCTGGTGGCCTTTAACCATCAGGTGAGACTGAGCAATACGCTCAACAGTTTTAGTCTTGTTTTGAATGCTGACCACTTCTGCATCACCCAGATACTTATCGGCAACACGTTTGATCGCTGGCGGCATAGTTGCAGAGAACAGCGCGCGCTGACAATCCGGTGGCGTTTTTGCCAGAATCGTCTCAACATCATCGATAAAGCCCATGCGCAACATCTCATCGGCTTCATCCAAAATCAGCCCTTTGATGTGGCTGAGGTCCAGACTGCGACGACGCAAATGATCGAGCATACGACCAGGTGTACCCACAACAACCTGAGCACCGCGCTTCAAACCGCGCAGCTGGCCACCAATATCTGCACCACCGTAGATCGGCAGAACATGGAAACCTTTGATATGTTTGGCATAGCTTTGGAACGCCTCAGCCACCTGAATTGCCAACTCACGAGTAGGAGTCAGAACCAGAATCTGAGGTGATTTTTGTTTCTCATCCAGCATACTCAGGAAAGGCAGCGCAAAAGCTGCAGTCTTGCCAGTACCCGTCTGTGCTGTACCCAGAAGGTTTTTACCTTCCAGAAGGATCGGTATGCTCGCCTCTTGAACGGGAGAGGGTTGCTCGTAACCGAGTTGCTGTACGGCTTTGAGGACGGGGGCAGAAATACCCAGTGATGCGAAGTCAACTGACGACATTGATTTACCTGTGCTTGGGGAGTTTTGGGCCCCGGATTAAGAGGCGGCGAAGTATACGCCTAAGTGGCTCTTTTTTATAGTTTATTCGGGTCTAATTTTATGGCGGGATAGCTTAGTATTACAGGGATTAGCTGTGATTGGGAGGGTTAAATTTCCCGGCCCCCTAGATCGGTGTTAAAGCACTATCTCAATCGTCACCTCAGTTTTCACCGAATTGGCGATAAAGCACTGTTCATGGGACTGATGATGCATCGCTTCCAGCCTCTCCAATGTGGGTTGTTTTTCACCCAAAAAAGTTACCTGTGGGCGAAGAGTGACCTTAGTCATTGAGATATTACCTGCCGCATCTTTCTCCATGATGCCTACCGGATTATCAATATATTCATCAATCACAAAGCCTCGCTTCCCCGCGATAGCCAAAAAAAACAGCATATGACAGCTCGAGAGTGAGGCAATAAACGCCTCTTCAGGGTCGACATTAGCTTCAACGGAATAGGGCGCAGGCACAATTGATGGGGCAGAAGATGCCGCAATAACTGCGCCGCCATCGAATTCCCAGGTATGGCCGCGACTGTATTTGTTATCCGTGAAGGCTTCTTGCGGTTGACGTTTCCAGGCAATTTTTGCAGTG
>CAJQJT010000285.1 GCA_905478725.1 uncultured Pseudomonadales bacterium | reverse complement strand
CGAAACTCCCTGTAATCTATGCTTTCAAGACCAACATCTAGATAATCATGAGGATAGTTGCGTTGACCAATTGAGCAATATAATGGCGACTTATATCACTACAGTGTGGGTTGTGGCGCTAGTGATGACAGTGCTGTTTTGCACTGGATCGGTGGTGTTTCCGGATTTGGGGTATTGGTCGGCGTATTACTAGGGATAGCGTTATCCCCATAGAGTTAAACGTGCCAGCTTCTCGGGCTGAAACGAAAAAAGCCCAGCATAACGCTGGGCTTTGATTTTGGTTCTGGCCCTTCTAAAGCTTGCTTCGCAGTTAATTAGAAGGGAGTACGGCATAAATGGCGCACTTTCATCGTTGATAATATAGTCATCAAAAATGCTTTGTCAGCCCAACTGAAAATCCCGTCAACTCAATACCCACAGTATCAAAAAACTGCATGTACTCAATATTGGTTGAGAGATCCTCTTTAATCTCAATATCTACACCAGCACCATAAGACACACCACCAAAATTATCGTGAATATCAAAAATTCCAGTGCTGACCTCAAAGGTTGCCTGGGTATAACCAACAACAACGTAGGGGTAGAATCGTTCAGCTAACTGAACACCACCACGAACATAGATGCCGTAAAATTCGCGTAATGAGAGTTTTAGACCGGTATCCAGGCCGTCAAGCTCAAGTGTATCGTCACCAAGTCCTACTCCAAGACGGACTTCAGCCGAAAAATTCTCAGTGTAGCGCTTGCCTACTCGTGCAAAGATTGCGGTTAAGGGTGAATCAATTTTTTGAACGGGTAATGTAGACACGGATTCCTCGTAGTCTTGGAAATTAAAGCCAGCAGAGGCGTAAGTATCAGCATAAGAAGCTAGAGACGCGCTACTCAGAGCCGCAATAGTTGCTATTGTTGTTACAGCAGATCTAAACATTACAATTTCCTTATGGTAATGGATGATGTTTCTTTAAATCGTATATTGAAAATAATATCAGTAAAATAGAGCACTATAGATACTGGCTCTAAAAGCACTGGCTATCAACGTTCAAACCTAAACAGCTTTGAGAAAATCAAATTATTTAGTTACTAGAACGCATGAAGATTGCATTTTCTATTCTCTCAAAAGCATTCTGATAAACAGTGGCATCAAGTATTGGTGTGTCCTGCCGATCCGAGCGGCCATACATCGTTGACTTTTTACTGGTACCAACAAAGTTTAACCGTACAGTCGAATTGGGACCAACTTGCTCGATAAATGCAGTAGCTTTAGTCTGAGATACGTCAGTGATACCCAACCAAAACTTTGATGCCGCATCGCTTTCTGTTGCGCTTTCCGCGGTTATTAGTCCCGTATCTTTATCTGCACTATTGACGGTGTAGCCCAAGTCTTGAAAGACGGACATAACACTAGGAAAAGCAATATCTTTATTGTATTCATAACTACGAGTTTGTAGGGCTTGTATTTCTAACGGAGTCAGCGTCGTTTTTGGTGTAGTCACACAACCTGAGAGTACAAGTGAAGATAATAGTATCCATGCGTATATCGGTTTCATAATAATTCCTTAAAAGTTAGATGTTCGGCTTCTGAAGTCAGCAACTACGTCTTGTGCATTAAATTTAATGATCAATGTAATCATCCTTGAACTCGTCTCAAAGCCGGATGCTGAAGATGACTTCCCAGCGAGCACAACCGTCCAATAACCTGACTGCTTTGAGGACTGAGTGATTTGCGCTGCGCGTTGGTAGCTCCAAACTTCGCGGCCTGCACCGTCTCTTGTAGTAACGTTTGGTGATCCGAAATTTTCAAGGACATCAGCTTTCGAGGTCTGCCCAACAATTAGGTTCATCTGAACGTTGCCTTGGGTTAGGTCAGAATTTTTTTCACTCAGAGGCTCGGGAGTTGCAACACAGCCTGACAGGAACACTAATAATGTAAAAATAACTGCATAGTTTTTATTCATATTTGTAAAATCCTCTTTAGTGTGATTTCCCTTTAAATCGATCTTAATAGACATCTAAATACCGATTCCTCAAAATTATAGACCAGTTCCATGAGCGTGCTAGAAAGAAAAAATCAACAGCATAATAACTACTCTAGTAAGCTTTCTCGCGAATAACAGACCAAGCCGAGTACTGATCCATAATATTCATAACAGCCTTTTTATCAACACAGTCACGTGACAACTTGGTTCCAAAATTAGCATCTGATTTCAAGCATAAAAATTTATAAATCGCCTTAGTAATGGCGGCTCCTACCTGTAAATCCCAATCCTCGACATTCGCATATAGGTCTGCGTGAATACGCATAAATGTACTTTTTAGACAAGATTCACTCAACATGTTAAATGCATCCTGACTCCCAACGTCAAGCGTTAACTGATGTGGCCAAAGCTCCATAACCAAATCAAAGTAACGATAGAACTCATCTTCCCTGATGATGACTGCCATGTTTATCTACCCTCTTTTTACCATTTTACCGATAGAGCTAGCCCAAATTATCTTCATTATTACAGCGGGTCGTCAGGTAAAGCTAAACAGGCTCTAAATAGATTCTGCCGCCAATCATTCAAGCTGTGTAGATCTATTAAGAACAAGCCCATTGTATGGGTGAATCCCTAACCGATAATAATAGGTCTGATTTTTCATAACCATTAGTGTCTGTTCAACTAACCCAACACTATCCGACTCCCAGTTCATCTTGACTCCCGGGCCCGCACCAATAACGGTATCACCCTCATTTACATGCAAGACCAGAGACTCAGAGGTACGGAATCTAGCAACAATCTCACCATTCAAAAACAGTGCCGCAGAGCCACCGGCTCCAAGTATTCCACCGTCTCGAACCACGATTAGTTTTGACTTCGAAGGTGTGGCTTCTGAATATTTCTCATATGGTTTATATATTCTTTCTAATGGAACAGCCCTAGATTCGGAGTATTTCACCAGGCTCGTCGAACAGCCTATGCAAATAGTAGTGACAAACAGTAAGAGTAGTATTAAGGTTTTTTTCGCCACAGTTGAACTATCCTTTTGACGTTAGAACAATTAAGGGCAGACTCGAATTTAGTGCAGATATACTCTTTGCGCGCACCAATAAATAGGAGGCTCCGAGATCTGTCATATTAAATATTTTAATAGATGCGTCGACAGCACGAGCCAGTAAAATCAGAACCTGGGTAGCAACTAAGCGCTCGGAATGAACGTTATTGTTCGCATTTTCTCGAGGAATTAAATTTGGATCGGAGCCTCTTCCACCACCGCAGGAAGAAGAAGGCACAAAAGCAGTGAGAATGAGGGCTGCCAGCAAACGACTGGAGGTACACATATAAAATCCTTTTTATATTAATGTTCCAAATAAAATCTGGCCCCCCAGCCCTAGATTTTACGAAATGTTCCAAAAAGTATAGTTAAGATTTTCTTGAATACAATTTAATAAATATCAACGCCCACTCTGAGAAAGTATGTCACGACTACCATTACTACTCATGGGGCTCACCACTCCAGCCACTTCCATCTGCTCAATCAAGCGCGCAGCGCGGTTGTAGCCCACTCTGAGTTTGCGCTGTACCGATGAGATCGATGCTTTGCGACTCTCGAGTACAAAGGCAACGGCTTCGTCATAGAGTGGATCTGACTCAGGGTCCTCTTCGCCCTCTTCCCCAGTGCTATAGCCCGGCACCGGAATGGACGAGACAGCGGCTTCGTCGGTGATGTCCGTGAGATAGTTGGGTTCGCCACGACGTTTCCAGTCGGCGACAACTTTATGCACTTCGTGGTCGTCGACAAAACAACCGTGAATACGCTCTGGAACGCTAGTACCCGGTGGTAGATAGAGCATGTCGCCGTTACCTAGCAACTGTTCTGCGCCGCCTTGGTCGAGGATGGTTCTTGAATCGATTTTTGACGAGACTTGAAAGGCAATACGCGTGGGTACATTGGCTTTGATCAGGCCGGTAATAACGTCCACTGAGGGGCGCTGAGTGGCGAGGATCAGGTGGATACCTGCGGCTCGGGCTTTCTGGGCGATACGGGCAATCAACTGCTCAACTTTTTTGCCGACGATCATCATCATGTCGGCGAATTCGTCGATCACTACCACTATGTAGGGCAGTGTTTCCAGGGCCGGCGCTTCTGGGGCTTCTTGAGTGGCATCCCAACCCATTTCATCTGGATTAAAGGTCCACAGCGGATCGGTGATTGGCTCGCCGGCTTTAATGGCGTCTTCAATTTTGCGGTTGTAACCGGCGAGGTTTCTGACACCCAAGGCGGCCATGAGCTTGTAGCGACGCTCCATTTCGCCAACACACCAACGCAGGCCACTGGCGGCGTCTTTCATGTCGGTGATAACTGGAGTTAATAGGTGGGGAATGCCGTCGTAAACCGATAGCTCAAGCATTTTTGGATCAATAAGGATTAACCGTACTTCTTCTGGAGAGGCTTTAAAGAGCAGGCTCAAAAGCATGGTGTTGATGCCAACGGATTTACCTGAGCCGGTTGTTCCTGCCACCAGCAAGTGCGGCATACGACCTAGGTCGGCAACGATTGGGATTCCTGCAATATCGTGGCCCAGTGCCAGAGTGACTGGCGAGCTGGAGCGGTCATAGGCTTCGGATGAGAGCACTTCACTGAGGCGTACCATCTCGCGCTTTTCGTTGGGAATTTCAATACCGACTACGGACTTGCCGGGAATCACTTCAACCACACGCACGCTGATCACGGCCATGGAGCGGGCCAAATCTTTGGCGAGTCCACTGATGCGGCTAACTTTGATACCGGCGGCGGGCTGAATTTCAAATCTTGTTACCACCGGGCCTGGCAGCACTTCTACCACATCGGCTTTGATACCAAAGTCGAGCAGTTTGTGCTCGAGCAGGCGTGAAAGGTGCTCTAGGGATTCGGCTGAGTAACCGCTGTTGGTGTTGTTGTCAGCGGGGTCCAGCAGGTTGATTGGCGGCAGTGAGCCAATGACTTCGGTGTCGCCAAAGAGTGTCTGCTGCTTTTCACGTTCGATGCGCTTGCTCACCACTGGCTTGGCTTTGGGGGGCTGGATGGTTGGCGGCGTGCGCAGCTTTTGCATTTTGGTTTCGACTTCGACTTTGGCCTGACGCTCGAGAACCGCTTCACGGGACTTGGCTTTTTCGGCACGGGCAATTTTCATTGCCGCGAGTTTGCTGCGTGCTCGATCGTAGAGGTCGATTGCTGCGAGACCTAAGCGATCAATCAGGGAGATCCATGAGATATCCACAAACACGGTGAGTCCGAAGAGAAACAGCGACAGCAGTATCAAGGTGCTGCCTACATAGCTGAAGACAGCCATGGTGGCTTCGCCAATCTTGTTGCCGAGTATGCCGCCAACACCAAAGGGATAGCTGTTGTGAATTTCGGCGTACTGAATATTGGCCAGTGAGGTGGCGCTGATCATCACTAGAATAAAACCGATCACGCGCAGGGTGAAGGTGACCGAGTCGAAGGCGTCGGCTTCACGGAGAATATAGGTGCGTAGAATTTGTATGGCACGAACTGCAAGCAGAGCTGGGAACAGATAGGCCATAACCCCAAACAGGGCAAAGAAGATGTCGGCGATCCAGGCGCCTGCAAGGCCTACAGCATTGTTGAGCTCGCCGCGAACGCCGGTATGTGACCAACCTGGATCGTCAGAGGAGTAACTGAGCAGCGCCAAAAGCAGTATTGAACAGAGAGCAATCCAGCCTATTAGCGCGCCCTCGGCGAGTAAACGCTTGCCACGGGTTTCGTTATAGCTGGCTTCGGCTGGTGCTGGATTACGCGGCTTTCGCTTGTCTGTGCTCAACGGGTAGTTCCCTGTGTGTTAATGCAGGGCCAATTGTAGCCCGTTGAGAATTAAATGCTATGTTTCAGCAGCGCTTAATCGCCCAGTTTGGCAATGAATTCAATAGGGTAAATCCTAGAACTCTAGTAACCTTCTAGTAACTTTCTAGTGAAGCTCTAATAAAGTTCTAATAAAACTAGTGCAGAAACTTATTTGTCCAGGCCATGGGATTGATTATGATGGCGCTCTGTTTTAAACGCCGCCTCTTTGAAGGCTGGTGTAACCAATTCGTCTAAACTTTTTAAATCTTTAACCGTAGAGAGCGACCATGTCTGAGACACAACATTATCCATTGATTATTTTAGGTTCTGGCCCTGCTGGCTGGACTGCTGCTGTTTATGCCGCAAGGGCCAACTTGAGCCCAGTTGTTATTACCGGCATTCAGCAAGGTGGTCAGTTGACTACTACAACCGATGTGGATAACTGGCCTGGCGACGCCGATGGTGTTCAGGGCCCAGAGTTGATGGAACGCATGCAAAAGCACGCGGAACGCTTTGATACTAAAACGATTTTTGATCACATTGATGAAGTGGTACTGAACGAGCGCCCTTTCCGTCTTAAGGGCTCTAACAACTACAGCTGTGATTCGCTGATTATTGCCACTGGTGCCTCAGCACAGTATTTAGGTCTGCCCTCTGAAGAGGCGTTTATGGGTAAAGGTGTCAGTGCCTGTGCTACCTGTGACGGATTCTTCTATCGCAATAAGCCGGTGGCCGTTCTTGGCGGCGGTAATACCGCTGTTGAAGAAGCCCTGTATCTGTCAAATATCTGCAGTGAAGTGACATTGATTCACCGCCGCGACGAGTTGCGGGCTGAGAAGATGCTGCAGGACAAGCTCTTCGAGAAAGAGAAGAATGGCAATATCACTATTGAGTGGAGCCACAATCTCGATGAAGTACTTGGCGATGAGGCAGGTGTGACTGGTGTACGTATCAAGAGTACCGCTGATGGCGCGACCAAAGACCTAACCGTAGACGGCGTTTTTATTGCTATTGGCCACAAGCCTAACACTGACATTTTCGCCGACAAGCTGGCGATGAAAGATGGGTACTTAACGATTACCGGTGGTATGGCGGGCAACGCGACTGAAACTAGCGTACCTGGTGTATTTGCCGCTGGTGATGTGGCCGACCATGTCTATCGCCAGGCGGTTACTTCTGCCGGCAGTGGCTGTATGGCTGCGCTGGATGCGGAACGTTTTCTGGATCAGTAACTAATAAATAGCTGCTCTAAATAGCTGCTCTAAATAGCCGCTCTAAATAGCCGCTCTACATAGCAATTCTGGAGTCTGACTGTGCAGATACCTCTGCTAGATCAGGATGATCCGCGCTTTCCCGACCCGAGTGGCGCTTTGACTGAACCCGACGGCCTACTCGCCGTCGGGGGTAATTTGCAGCCGCAAACCCTGCTGAACGCTTACAGATCCGCTATCTTTCCCTGGTATCAGGACGAAGACCCTATCCTTTGGTGGAGCCCGGCAACTCGCTGTGTGCTGCCACCCTCTGATATGCATTGTTCCAAAAGCCTGCGTAAAACTCTGCGACGCAATGATTATCAGATCACCGTTAATCATGCCTTCAACGATGTTATCCAAGCCTGCAGTGAACCCCGTGACGACGATGGCGGCACCTGGATCACCGAGGAAATGATGGCTGCCTATGGCCAGTTGCATCGGCAGGGCCAAGCTCACTCTCTGGAGATTTGGCTGGATAATGAATTGGTTGGCGGTCTCTACGGTGTTGCGGTGGGCAGTATTTTCTGCGGTGAATCAATGTTTAGCCGCCGTGCTAATGCGTCCAAAATAGCCATGGCTCACCTCTGCCGCTGGGGCCTGAAATCTGGCTTACAGCTTATTGACTGTCAGCTGGTCAATCCTCACCTGGTTAGTCTCGGCGCCCTGAGCATTGATCGCAGTGCCTTTCTCTCAGAGTTATCCCAGTGGCGGGACAAGGCTTTAGATTGGCCGCGATCCAGCCTTGGGCAGCAGCCAACAATATTAGAGTTCAATTGGTGATCAAATCGGTGGAAAAATCTCATTGAGTATCCTAGACCGCTGCACTACTCTTGTGTCTATTGTCGAACTTTACACGTACTAACAAGACACCCACTAACGAGGTAGTCCCAAATGACTCGCGATATCTCTCCAGATATAGGCATGATCAAGCTCTGTTTGACCGAGGCCCATGACTGCAGCTATCTGCCTGATCGCCA
>CAJQJT010000284.1 GCA_905478725.1 uncultured Pseudomonadales bacterium | reverse complement strand
GGCAATGCGGCTGTCGCGAAGAATCTGCTCCATGCCCCACTCTTTGATATAGCCGTGGCCGCCAAATACCTGGACACCATGGTTGGCTGCTTCAACACCCAACTCAGTGATAAAGCCTTTTAATATAGGAGTGCAGAAGCCCAAACGAATTTCCGCAGCATCACGCTCTGCCTGGCTGTTGCCGCCGCGATAGACATCGGCAAACTGGCTGGCGTAAGTCACCATGGCACGACCACCTTCGGCGATCACTCGCTGGGTCAGTAACATGCGACGCACATCTGGATGCTCGACAATGGCATCGGCTGGACCGTCTGGATTCTTGATACCAGAAATAGAACGCATGGCCAGACGCTCGCGAGCGTACTTAGCTGCACCCTGATAAGAGCGCTCAGCTGCCGCAGCACCCTGGCTGGCTGTGCCGATACGGGCCACATTCATATAGGTAAACATCGCCGCCAAACCCTGGTTGGGTTCGCCGATCAAAAAGGCTTTGGCATCATCAAAGTTCAGTACCGCAGTACCGTTTCCGTGAATACCCATCTTGTGCTCAATGGAACCACAGCGAACGCCATTGCGCTCTCCGGCAGAACCGTCTTCAGCAACCAGGAACTTAGGAATAATAAACAGCGACAGACCTTTGGTGCCCTTGGGGGAATCCGGCAACTTGGCCAGTACAATATGGACAATATTTTCAGTCAGGTCGTGCTCACCCGCACTGATAAAGATTTTCGTACCATTGACCTTATAGCTGCCGTCATCATTGGGCACAGCTTTGGTTTTCATCAAGCCTAGGTCAGTACCACAGTGAGGCTCGGTGAGACACATGGTGCCACTCCAGACGCCGCTGATCAGCTTGACCAAATAGTCTTTCTTCTGCTGCTCAGTACCGCTGGTTTCAAGAGTTGCAACCGCGCCTTCACTGAGACCCGGATACATGGCCCAAGCCCAGTTGGCAGTGGTCATCATTTCATTGATGGCGATACCAATAGACGACGGCAAGCCCTGGCCGCCCATATCGGTGCTGCCAGTCAATGTGGTCCAGCCAGCTTCAATAAACTTCTGATAGGCCTCTTTAAAGCCTGCAGGTGTAGTGACTACACCATCGTCCCAGGTACAGCCTTCGTCGCCGCTCTGATAGATCGGCGCCAATTCGTTTTCACAGAACTTGGCTGCTTCAGTAAAGATCGCCTCAACCATATCGGTAGTGGCTTCGTCTCCGCCCTGAACATTTTTGTATTTGCTCTGCATATCGAGAACATCATTGAACAGAAACAGGTAATCATTTACCGGGACTTTATAATCAGGCATTTACTACTCTCCTATGAGATCTGGCCTAGCAAGTGGAGGACTCCACTCTGTTTATTTTGTAATGAGAAGCTCTCACCCTGTTTGTTTACGGCGCTATTAAAAACCACCTCAGCGGGTAAGAACAAAGGACGGTGGAATGCGACATCGACGCTGTAGCCGGCACTTGGCAATCTATCTTCAAGTGCGGCTAAACAACGCGCCTTCGACCACATACCGTGGGCAATAGCCTGTTTAAAACCAAATAATCGGGCGGTGATATCAGACAGATGAATGGGGTTGTAGTCAGCCGAGATTTTCGCATAACGACGACCTGTATCAGCCTCAACCATCCAGTTTTGAGTATTGCCCTCAGGTACGACCTCTTTCTGTCGCACCGCGGCCACGCCAGTTTTGCAGCGATTTAAATAGGTTGATGTACTAGACCAAACCAACTGGTTATCCACCATAGCGGATACATCAATGTCCCATTCAACACCGCGGCTAGTTAATTCACTTTTGCCGATTGTGGCTTTCATGCTGATCGACGCCCGCAGATCAAACTCTTCGAGAACCGAGATCTGATTGCGCAGATGCACCTGCCCCATGGCTTTCATGGGGAAATCTTGCTGAATCAGCAGGTTTAACGACAGGGGAAACGACAACATGTGTAGATAGGTTGCCGGCAGCACTGAGCTATTAGAAAAACCACAGAGCGCTTTGTAAGCATTTAGATCATCTTGCCGGATACGCAGGTTATTAATCTCGGTGCTCAGAGCGGGCAGAATATCACCCAGCTGATAGTAGCCAGACTTAAACGCGGCACGGCCTAACAACGACGGCATATTCGGCAAATGGTCGAGCACAATAGGCGGTAGGCCAACATCTGTTGGGTCGCTATGGCTGTTATTGGATTGGGGATTAGGACTATTCATTTTTATCATTCTGCTTGAAACCTCCCTGGTAATCATTGGCAGTAAAAAAACTCTATATTGTCATTTCGGCCAATCGTGTATGATATGGTCAACAAGGAATCTAATAGAGCTACTAGGTAAGTGTATGTCAGGTTTAACCGATGCGGGAACTTTAGTCAGACTGGCATATCAAGGTTTGGCCAATCTAGGTGTCGATGCCGACGCCGTGCTGCGTCGCAGCGGACTGGATCCCAAGCAACTCTACCAATCTAATCTGCGTACCCAATTCTCCGCCCAGCCACATTTTTGGAAAGCCGCGGTGGAGCTCTCTGGCGACCCCTGTATAGGTTTGCACCTGGGGGAAAAAATGCCTGTCTACAAGGGGCAAATTCTCGAATACCTGTTTCTCAGTAGCGCTACCTTTGGCGACGGCCTGCGCCGCGTTATTGACTATCAGCGCCTGATCAGTGATGCACTGCATGGTCAGCTCAGCGAGCAGCCACGGCCCTGTTTGACCAGCTATTTTACCGAGCATCAATACGCCACCTCTCATTTGGCAGAAGCCATGGTCTTGGGACTGATTAAATCCTTTCAAGCGGTTACCGACGGCGCATTTAAAGCGGAAAAGATTGTCTTTAATCACCCCCCCAATACAGATCTAGCCGAGTATCAGCGGATATTTCAGTGCGAGGTAGAGTTTAATGCGCCTTCATTTCAACTCTACTTTTCTCCGGAAATACTCAACTACCGCTCGCTGAATGCGGAGCCCGAGCTGCTCAACTTGCATGTTAAGGCCGCCGACCAGCATCTGGCGCGATTGCAACAGCAGGATTTTGTCCGTCTGGTGCGCAGTCAGATTGCCGCGCTATTGGAAAGTGCTGAAGTGACATTGGAGCGGGTGGCCGAACAGCTTGAGATCAGCCCTCGCAATCTCAGGCACCAGCTCAATACTGCCGACACCAGCTTCCAGCGACTGCTCAACGACCACCGTCGTTCATTGGCCAAACGATTGCTGTCGAGAACCGACGAAGAGATCAGTGAAATTGTCTATCTCACCGGCTTCTCTGAACCGAGCACTTTTTATCGTGCTTTTAAACGCTGGGAGGGAACTACACCTATTGAGTATCGCAAGCGGACCAAAGCCAATATTTAAGATCGAGAGCCAAAGCCAGTGACTATTGCCCCGCGGCATTTCCCCCACCAG
>CAJQJT010000283.1 GCA_905478725.1 uncultured Pseudomonadales bacterium | reverse complement strand
CATTCTTTTGCGCCATGCCATCACTGGCATAGAGCACCATGGTCACGGTTTTAGCCCCAGCGGCGCGGGCTAACTCATAGCCCCTCATGTTGGGAATCAAGGCAATGGTCGGCGTCGCAAAATCGGTGACCTCTAGACCAGCGAAAACCTGATCAGTTCCAGCCATAGCGGGTACCGCCTTGGGCGAGACAAAACTACCCACCTCAATCTGCGGCACGCCCGCAGCAGCAATGGCATGCACCAGCTCAAGGCGCTCCTCAACAGAGAGAATCTTTGGCTGATTCTGTAGGCCATCTCTTGGCCCAACATCTGTAATCACAACTGTTTCCGACATTATTTAATAATCCCTTGATCTTTCATCTGTTGTATCTGCTTTACGCTTAAATTAAGTAATTGGGTCATAACTTCATCTGTGTGCTGCCCCAATGTAGGCGCGGCAGTAAATACCTCAGCACTGCTACGGGATAATTTAATCGGATTGCCTGGGCCTTTGGTGGAGCTGCCATTCGGATGTTTTAAATCGATCACCATATTGCGGTGCAGCACCTGGGTATCAGAAAGGGCCTGACTTAGACTATTGACCGGTGCACAAGGAATACGCTGCGCTTCAAATAACCCCAGCCAATGAGCGCAGCTATTCACGCTCAACAACTCATTGAGTCGGGCATTGATCATCTCGCGGTCTTCCCAGCGACCGGGCTGAGTATCGTACTTGGCATTATCGAACTCAGCACAGTTAAGCACCCCTTTGAGATTGGTCCAAAAGTTATCCGTGATCACCGCGATAACGATCGATCCATCTGAGCAGCTAAACGTGTTGTAGGGCACATGAACAAAGTGACTATTGCCAATGGGATAGGGATCCTCTCCAGAGAGAAAATGCATGGTCGCCATATAGTTGAGCATTGATATCTGGCAATCGAGCATAGAGATATCCACATGCTGACCCAGACCGCTGCGCTCGCGTTCATAGAGCGCTGCTAAAATACCCATCACGCCGAACATGCCGCCGCCAAGGTCACCTATAGGAATACCAGCACGAACCATATGCTCTGAATCCGGCCCGGTAATCGACATACCGCCGCCCATGGCCTGAGCAACCTGATCAAAGGCCGGTCGCTTGCTACCAGGACCATCGGAACCAAAGCCCGACACGGTGCAGGTAATAATGCGTGGGTTAACGGCACTTAACGAGTCGTAATCAATACCCAGGCGCTCAGGAACTCCAGCGCCAAAATTACTGATCACAATATCAACATTAACCACCAAATCTTTAAACAGAGCCAAACCCTCAGGGGTTTTAAGATCCACCGCAACGCTCTTTTTATTGCGGTTCAACGTAATGTAGTAAGCACCCATGCCATCGAGGGAATTATTCGGATCTGTAGCTAACAGCTTGCGCGTGCCCTCACCGGTGAGGGGCTCAACCTTGATGGTCTCGGCGCCCAGATCAGCAAGAATCATACTGCCGTATGGACCAGATAGCATATGAGTCAGGTCGAGAACACGGATACCGCTAAGTGGCTGACTCACAGAGTCTCCCTTTTGTTATGTAACCTGGCCCGTGGGTCGCCTTGGGCAAACAGCGATACCGACCAGTAAAGTCGAATGATTTAGAATGTAAATTTTTATAATTCCAGTGCTATCGAGACCTCTACAACCGCTGACCACGGGAAGTTACCCATTGACCCGCGCGGCAAATACTCGTATAACCTAATGATGGTAAAAAAAATTCAGCATAATGGTATACGTTTATATCAAATATTTAATATAAGCACAACCCACTGACTGTCTAAAACTGTAGCCGCGACCCAGTAAGGTAATCCAATGAGCACTGTCCCGAGCGCAACCCTTTTTAGTCGGAACCTGCGCCATCACATTTCCCCTGACTTGCCAGTGCCCCTTTATCACCAGCTCTATAGCCTGATCAAAAACTATATTCTCGATGGTTCTCTGCACTATGGCGACAAACTGCCCAGTGAGCAGGAACTGACAAAACTGTTTGATGTATCGCGTATTACCGCCAAGCGCGCAGTCAATGAGTTGGCCGCAGAACAGCTGGTTGAAAGGGCCCGCGGCAAGGGCACTCATGTGGTCTACAAATATTCACCAAAGCCAGTCAACGCACCGATGATCGGCGTATTAGAAGAAATCGAAAGCATTGCCGAAAGCTCAACAGCCACCGTTATTCAATGTGCCGAGAACAAACCACCGCAAACTATTGCCACCGAGTTTGGCCTCAAGCCCGGCGATACTCTGCTGCATTTGCTCAGAATCCGAGAGCGCGCAGGCAGCGCCTTTGGCTACTTCGACAGTTGGAGCGCCGGGGTCACCGTGCCCCCTAACAGCGACATCTTTATCCACGAATCGCGACATCACTATTTCCGTGACAACGGCATGCGAATCAGCCATATCAAGCAATCCCTCAGTGCCATCGCGGCAACCCCAATAATCGCCAAGCACCTCAATATAGAGCCAGGGGCACCACTACTCCGTTTGGTGCGGCGCTCCTACAAGCAGAATGGCGACCAAGAAGAGCTAGTGGACTATCTATTGGCGCTCTACAACTCCGAGCTGTTCCAATATCAGATGGACCTCAAACTGGATTAACCCAAGCACAGACCCCTGCAAGCCATCTCGTCGAGAAAAATCATAAAGCTTACGTTGACGTAAACGTTAGATAATAATTATACTGCCG
>CAJQJT010000282.1 GCA_905478725.1 uncultured Pseudomonadales bacterium | reverse complement strand
GCCGTATCGGCCGCTCGGTGTTGCGCGCGCTCTATGAATCAGAGGCGCGCAACAGCGTGCAAGTAGTAGCGATAAATGAACTCGCTGACAGCAAAACCATCGCCCACCTGACCCGCTATGACTCCACCCATGGACGTTTTTCTGGCAGGGTTTCAGTGGACGATAGCCAGATGATTGTTAATGGCGACAGCATTGCCATTATTCACCAGCCAAACATTGATCAACTGCCCTGGGCAGAGCTCAAGGTTGATGTGGTACTGGAATGCAGTGGCACCTTTTCCGATCGCGAAACTGCCGAGCAACATATCACCAGCGGCGCCAAGCGCGTGCTGTTTTCCCAGCCAGCTGAACCCAGTGTCGACGCTACCATTGTCTATGGCATCAATCAGCATATCCTCAGCGGCGACGAAACCATCATCTCCAGTGCCTCCTGCTCCACCAACTGTGTGGTACCAGTGATCAAGGTGCTCAATGATCAGTTCGGTATCGAAGCCGGCGTGATTACCACCATTCACTCGGCGATGAACGATCAGCCTGTAATCGACGCCTATCACGACACCGATTTACGCAAAACCCGCGCCGCGATGCAGTCAATTATTCCTGTGGATACTGGCTTGGCGCTGGGAATAGATCGTCTGTTACCCGAGCTGACCGGCCGTTTCCAGGCCCAGGCCATGCGCGTGCCCACGGTCAATGTTTCAGCCATCGACCTGTCGGTGTTGCTCAACAGCAAAGTAGATACCAAGATGATTAATGCCGCTCTCCATCAGGCATCACTGGGTGCATTGAGTGGTGTGCTCGGTTACACCGAAGAGCCGTTAGCTTCCTGTGATTTCAATCATGACCCGCGCAGTGGCATAGTCGATGCCAGCCAGACCCGAGTTAGCCAAGACAAACTGGTGAAAGTGTTGATCTGGTTCGATAACGAATGGGGCTATGCCAATAGAATGATCGATACCCTGCTGCACTGGTGTTCGGCGCAGCGACACGACAAATACCCCGATAATAATTAAAACCCTAAGGACTGATATGACCGTCAAGTTAATGACCGAGCTGGATCTAGCCAGCAAGCGCGTGCTGATCCGTGAAGACCTCAACGTTCCGATTAAGGACGGCCAGGTCACCAGTGATGCCCGTATTAAAGCGGCATTGCCCACTATCCAGCAGGCTGTTGCAGCCGGCGCGAAAGTGATTCTGATGTCCCACCTAGGTCGACCCACTGAAGGCGAGTACAACACCGACTTCAGTATGGAGCCCGTTGCCAAACATCTCAGCAGCCTGCTCGGCCAACCCGTTAGACTCGAACAGAGCTGGACCAGCGGCATTAAAATGAACGATGGCGATATCGTTATCCTCGAGAATGTGCGCTTTAATCCCGGCGAGAAAAAGAACGATGACACTCTCGCCAAGGCCTATGCCAAGCTCTGTGATATTTTTGTTATGGACGCCTTCGGTACTGCTCACCGGGCTCAGGCCTCGACTCATGGCGTCGCTAAATATGCCCCCATCGCCTGTGCCGGTCCTCTGTTAGCCAAAGAATTAAATGCTCTAGAAAAAGCTCTAGCAGCACCCACACCACCGGTTGCAGCGATTGTTGGTGGGTCCAAAGTCTCGACCAAATTAATGGTTCTCGAGACCCTCTCCGAGAGAGTGGATCAGTTGATTGTTGGCGGTGGCATAGCCAATACCTTCCTAGCCGCGGCCGGCAAGCCGGTCGGCAAATCTCTCTTCGAGTTAGACCTTATTCCCGCTGCACAAGCGCTGATGAAGAAAGTAAACATTCCACTGCCTACAGATGTAGTGGTTGGCAAAGCCTTTTCAGAAACCGCCGAAGCTACAGTCAAGTCTGTCGATGATGTTGAAGACGACGACATGATATTCGATATAGGGCCGGAATCCTCCGCTAAACTAGCTGAACTGCTACAGTTAATGGGCACCATTATTTGGAACGGTCCAGTAGGCGTATTTGAGTTCGATCAGTTTGGCGAAGGCACCAAAACACTCTCTTTGGCCATTGCTAAAAGCCCGGCATTTTCAATTGCCGGAGGTGGAGATACACTAGCCGCCGTGGATAAATACGATATTGCTGACCAAGTCTCCTATATTTCAACAGGGGGTGGCGCGTTTCTTGAATATGTCGAAGGTAAGGAACTCCCAGCTGTGACTATTCTCCAGCAGCGAGCCAAAGACTAAAGCAACAAGAAGAGCAGTAAAGGCCGCGATATAGAATTTATAAAGGACTTATAAAGGAAGAGCACTATGGCACTAATCACATTAAGACAGATGTTGGACCACGCCGCCGAACAAGACTACGGCGTTCCCGCATTTAACGTAAACAACCTCGAGCAGATGCGCGCCATTATGCTTGCCGCCGATCAAACCGACAGCCCAGTGATTGTTCAGGCCTCAGCCGGAGCCCGCAAATATGCCGGCGCTCCGTTCCTGCGTCACCTGATTCTCGCCGCTATCGAAGAGTGGCCCCATATTCCGGTGTGCATGCATCAGGATCATGGCACCACCCCGGCAATTTGCCAGCGCTCCATCCAGCAGGGCTTTAGCTCGGTAATGATGGACGGCTCTCTGGAAGGTGATGGCAAGACGCCGTCGAGCTACGAATACAATATTGATGTCACCCGTCGCACCGTCGACATGGCTCACGCCTGTGGCGTTTCGGTCGAGGGTGAGTTGGGTTGCCTAGGTTCGCTGGAAACCGGTGAAGCCGGTGAAGAGGACGGTTCTGGAGCAGAGGGTAAGCTAACCTTAGAGCAAATGCTCACGGATCCAGAAGAAGCCGCCGACTTTGTCGCCAAAACGGGTGTTGACGCATTGGCCATTGCCTGCGGAACCTCACACGGCGCCTACAAATTTAGTCGCCCGCCCACTGGTGATATTCTCGCCATCGACCGCATCAAAGAAATTCACCGTCGAATTCCTGGCACCCATCTGGTGATGCACGGTTCATCTTCGGTACCTCAGGAGTGGCTGCAAATTATCAATCAGTACGGCGGCGAAATTCCTGAAACCTACGGTGTTCCAGTGGAACAAATCTGCGAAGGTATCAAACACGGTGTCCGCAAAATCAATATAGACACCGACCTGCGCCTTGCCTCAACCGGTGCCGTACGTCGTTTCTTGGCGGAGAATCCAAGCGCCTTTGATCCCCGCGCTTTCCTTAAAGAGACCACCATCGCAATGAGAGATATTGCAGCGGCACGTTTCGAATCCTTTGGCACTGCAGGCAACGCCTCCAAGATCAAGGTGTTGAGTTTGGATGCTATGACCGAGCGTTATATCAGTGGCGAGTTGGATGCACAGATTAACTGACTCAGATCATGAATAGTTAGTTTAAAAAGGGCGCTTCGGCGCTCTTTTTTTTGCAGCATAAAGTCGATTGCCGGAGACCTAGGCTTGGCGTACAAAGAGCCAAGCAAACAAACAATTGCTACTTAAGTATTAGTACTTAAGTGTTGTTTCCCGTTAGTAAGCGCTTCTTTAGTATCCCTTCGTGCCTTTAATTCTAAAGGCATATATACAAAAGGAGTATTCAGGATGAAAACCTTTTTGAAACTTGGAACTGCATTTTTATTACTACAATCCAGCTATGTTTTGTCAAATGAATCATTTCCAGTTGAATATAAGGATCTAGAAACATTCTTTCAACCCATTGAGCAATCCCTTCAGAATGAAATATTTAAAGATAACCAATTTTCACTTAAACGATTAACCTATTTTGGGAAAAGGTATCGAA
Source organism: uncultured Pseudomonadales bacterium (assembly GCA_905478725.1). Classification (GTDB taxonomy): domain Bacteria; phylum Pseudomonadota; class Gammaproteobacteria; order Pseudomonadales; family Porticoccaceae; genus HTCC2207. The sequence continues at coordinate 2,175 of CAJQJT010000282.1, read as the reverse complement.
TAGTTAAGGCAAATTTAGACTTGCTTGCTGAAAATTCAGGCCCCTTTATTCTCAACCCATTTGAAGATAGGCATATTGTTGTAGAAACGGAAAATATTAGAGATCAGCATAGAGGAACATCGCGAACTTGGACTGGTAAAAAATTGAGCTCGAGACTTGATGTTGACGATCCAAAAATTAGTAGTGAGTTAAAACATCAAATTAATTCCATGAACTTATATATTCATACCAAACGACAGGAAGGATTGGACGAAGACCTCTCGAGGCAAGTTATTAGCTATGACCCTTCAGTTGTCCAAATAGGTACTATTATTTATATAAGTGGTCAATTAAGGGATTTCCATTATAACTATCAAATAATGCCAGCTGATTCAACGTATGAAAATTTTATAATTATTGAATTAGATCGCAAAAAAAGCCTGGTTAGTGGGGACTCGGATTCTGCAAGGGATCGCCGTAATTCCCATGCGGAATTTGAAGCCAGAATTAAGCAAGAGGAAGTGCGTTACAAAGAACGGCTACCAGTAAAAAAGGGAGGCCCCCAATGAAAAGGAATTTTGTAGCTTTACTCTTATTATTTAGCTCTATTAATATTTGAGCGCTAGATCAGGAAATAAAAATTTTATCAGTACACAGCTCTACGGCTGGTAGTTCAGCTTTGACTGCCAAGATGAAAACCGCATTGAATTATTTTGATGGCGTTTGGAACAATTCGGGGATAATCACACCTGTAAACATTTTAAATAATCAAAATTCAATACCCTTAAATGCATCCTTGATAGGAAGCTCTGTAGCTCAACATCAACAGGCGGAGGGGTTACAGTCATTAATGGACCTAAGAAACAACCATGGTGCAGATGTAGTGGTAGTGTTTACTTCTGGAATGACGGATGCTTCCGGGATCGCGCCAACACAATATTGGATTAATTCATCAATCCCTACCACATTTGTGCCAAATGGCTCAGGGGTAGACTTACGTGCCAAAGAGGACGGCTATATAGCTCTGGTTGATATAAATTGTGATTTAGATGTAACGGCCCATGAGCTTGGGCATCTATTTGGGGCAGGACATGTAACTGGTAGTGGGGGCGGGCATCCGTACTTGTTTGATGATAGCCATGCGGATGCATTATATGCAAATATTCCTCAGCTAAATATATTCATTAATTACCGGACTGTAGTGTCTGATTCAGATGCTGAATGTGCAAACCAAGTATTTCCATGCCAGTTACAGCAAAATTTCTCTGGGCGGCCTGATCATGATAATAAGAAAGCCGTGCAAACAACGGCTTTATCTGTAGCCAATTATCGGCAAACTCCGGTCATTCTTGCGTCCCCAACCAATTTGTGGGGTTATTTAGTCGGATCGTGCTCTCCTCCACCTTATGACCACCATCGAATTTTTTGGAGTGAAGGGGGGAGTAATGTTGCTATTAATCATTATGAAATATTTTATTCACAGCCACCCACAGGCAGTTATATTTATGGTTGGACTAGATCATTTGAGTCGACAGACGCTTATGTGGCAGGACTTGATGCAAGCGTAAAAGTGAGAGCATGCACTACTACTCTCTGCTCAAATCTATCGGCGGGTAGCTATCTTGCAACTTGGGGCTGTGATTAATCGCATATTGTTGTAACTTAAGGGCACATCGGTGCCCTTTTTGATATTCGTTATTCATGCATGTTTGAGAGTTTTTTCCTATTATTAGCCGAGATAAATGCGTTATTAAATAGGATAGGTTATGCAAAACACATTACAAAGCGGAATTAAATATGAACACAAATTCATAGTACCGCCCTCAAAGACTGTTCCGCAGTTATACCCTGAGTCAGAAGAGTTTGTTGAAATGCCAGAGGTTTTCGCCACGGGCTTTTTAGTGGGGTTTCTCGAGTGGGCCTGCATCAAAGCCATCAAGCCCCACTTGAATTGGCCTAGAGAGCAAACCGTGGGTACTCACATAAATATCAGCCATGAAGCTGCGACACCTCCTGGTCTAGAAGTTACGGCTACAGTTGAGTTGATTGAGGTCGAAGGGAGAAAGTTGACCTTTAAAGTTCAGGCTAGCGACGGTGTTGATAAAATCTCTGAGGGGACACATGAGCGATTTATAATAGATAAGCAAAAGTTTGATGCTAGAGTCGCAACAAAGGTGAAATATTTAATTTAATGTC
>CAJQJT010000281.1 GCA_905478725.1 uncultured Pseudomonadales bacterium | reverse complement strand
GTTTAACGAGACTGTCGATGTGGCCATTAACTTGGGCATTGATCCACGTAAATCAGACCAGATCGTTCGTGGCGCTACTACTCTGCCTAACGGTTCAGGCAAAGATGTTCGTGTTTGTGTCTTCGCCCAGGGCGCTGCTGCTGAAGCGGCTACTGCTGCTGGCGCAGAGCTGGTTGGCATGGACGAATTGGCTGCCGAGATCAAAGGCGGCATGATGGACTTTGATGTGGTTATCGCCGCTCCAGACGCAATGCGCGTTGTCGGTCTGTTAGGTAAAGTATTGGGCCCTCGCGGTTTGATGCCTAACCCTAAGTCTGGAACCGTAACTCCCGACGTAGCTACTGCAGTTAAGAATGCTAAAGCTGGTCAGGTACGTTTCCGTGCAGACAAAAACGGTATTATTCATGGTGGTATCGGTGTCGTTGGCTTTGATGCTTCCGCACTGAAGGAAAACCTTGCGGCGCTGATGGCTGATTTGATGAAAGCCAAGCCAGCTTCTGCCAAGGGCGTCTACGTCAAGAAGGTCACTGTATCTTCGACTATGGGTCCAGGATTAATCGTTGATCAAGGCTCTATAGAGGCTTAATTGATCGGCAGCTGCGGCTGCCAAAAAGACTTTGGGGTTCGCATTAACCTTTTGGCTAGTGCGAGCCGTTAAAGACCGTAGGTTCCCGCAAGGGTTTAATGAGTTTTAGTGGTGTTTTGCCAATAGAATTTGCCTACGCAAACGGTGAACCCAGTACAGAATTAGTTGCACTGGAATTGTTTCGCCGAGGTGGTCGAAGACATTATGTGTCGGCCGAAACTCAGGTAAAAGCAGGAGATTTATCGTGGCATTGAATCTCGAAGGCAAAAAAGCAATTGTTGCTGAAGTTAATGAAACAGCAGCGAACGCTTTGTCTCTAGTGATTGCCGACGCTCGTGGCGTTGATGTAACCGCTATGAATGGTCTGCGTGCTAAAGCTCGAGCAGAGAACGTGCAATTGCGCGTTGTCCGCAACACTTTGGCTAAGCGAGCATTCGCTGAAACTGACTACGCTTGCGTAGAAGATGTTTTAGTCGGTCCATCATTATTTGGTTTCTCTATGGAGGATCCAGGTGCTGCTGCGCGACTTTTTAAAGACTTTGCGAAAGATAACAAAGAATTTGAAGTCAAGGCGTTATCAGTTAGTGGACAGCTACTCGAAAGTGGGCAGATTGATATGCTTGCGAAACTTCCGACCCTCCATGAGGCTCTCGGTATGTTGGCAGGCGTTACATTGGCTCCGATTACTAAGTTGGTTAGAACGTTTAATGAAGTACCAACAAAAGTAACCCGTGTTGTAGCTGCAGTTAAAACTCAAAAAGAGGAAGCGGCGTAATCGCTTCCAGTGTAAACCAAAAAAATTAGGAGGCCCGTAATGGCTTTATCACAAGAAGATATTTTGAATGCAATCGCAGAAATGAGCGTAATGGATGTTGTTGGGCTCGTAAGTGCTATGGAAGAGAAGTTTGGCGTATCAGCTCAGGCAGCTGTTGCTGTTGCTGCTGGTCCAGCTGCTGCCGGCGAAGCCTCTGCAGAAGAGCAAACTGAATTCGACGTAGTGTTGAGTGCTGTTGGCGACAAGAAAGTGAATGTTATTAAGGCTGTTCGCGCAATCACTGGTCTTGGTCTGAAAGAAGCTAAAGAATTGGTTGATGGCGCTCCGTCAACAATCAAAGAAGCTGCTTCTAAAGACGATGCTGCAGAAGCGAAGAAGACATTGGAAGAAGCTGGCGCAACTGTCGAACTTAAGTAAGTTGGTCGCGCAAGTTGCCTGATTGTTTCAGGCTGGGCTGAAGGGGATTTCCCTTCGGCCCTTTTCTGCTTGTAAGTATGGGAATTTACAAGTGGTAGTAGCTTGAGCTTGAACTCAAGATTGGTAATTCCCTAATAAAGATATCCCGAGGAATACAGATGGCTTACTCTTTCACCGAGAAGAAACGTATCCGCAAGAACTTTGGCAAGCTGCCAAATGTGATGGACTTGCCTTACCTGCTGGCAATCCAGCTCGATTCCTATAAGAATTTTACCCAGACGGGTGTTGCGGTCGGTGACCGACAGAACACCGGTCTGCATGCTGCGCTGAACTCAATATTCCCAATTGTTGGATATTCGGGTCACGCTGCGCTGGAATACGTAGACTATGTGCTGGGCAAGCCCGCATTTGATGTAGAGGAATGTAAGCTCCGAGGCGTGACTTTCTCAGTCCCCTTGCGAGTTAGAGTTCGTCTGGTTATCTACGACAAAGAATCAACAAACAAAGCGATTAAAGATATTCGCGAGCAAGAAGTCTATCTTGGTGAAATTCCGCTGATGACTGATAACGGTACGTTTATCATCAACGGAACCGAGCGGGTAATCGTCTCCCAGTTGCATAGATCTCCTGGCGTTATCTTCGATCACGATAAAGGCAAGACTCACTCTTCGGGTAAATTGCTCTACACAGCACGCGTGATTCCTTACCGCGGCTCTTGGTTGGACTTTGAGTTTGACCCGAAAGATATTCTCTATGTTCGTATTGACCGTCGTCGCAAACTGCCGGCCACGATTCTGTTGCGTGCACTGGGTTATAACTCTGAAGAAATTCTCGGTATGTTCTTTGATACCAGCATTTTCCATCAGAAGAAAGATGGTTATACGCTGGAGCTCGATCCAGAGCGGCTGCGTGGTGAAATTACTGTCTTCGATATTAAAGACAAGAAAGGTGCAGTTGTCGTTGAGAAAGGCCGTCGTGTAACCGCGCGCCATATTCGCGATCTCGAAAAGGGTAAGGTTACCTCTCTCGAAGTGCCTGCTGAGTACTTGATCGGTCTGGCAACGGCTAACGATATTGCCGACCCAAAGACTGGCGAGTTACTGTTTGAATGTAACACTGAAATTACCGAAGAGATTCTCGAGCAGCTGTCTGAAGCTGGTGTTAAAGATATTGAAACGCTTTACACCAACGACCTAGATTGCGGCCCCTTTATTGCCGATACCTTACGTATTGACCCGTCGCGCACGCAGTTGGAAGCACTGGTAGAGATCTACCGCATGATGCGTCCTGGCGAGCCGCCAACTAAAGAATCAGCAGAAAACCTGTTCTACAACCTGTTCTTCAACCTTGAGCGCTATGACCTGTCATCTGTTGGTCGTATGAAGTTCAACCGTCGTCTCGACCGTGTTGAAGAAGAAGGCTGTGGTGTGCTCTATGATGAGCGCTACTTCTCTATGCAGAAGACCGATGAAGCTCATGAGTTGCACGAGCACTACGGTGAAGGTTCAGACATCGGCGATGTAATGAAGATGCTGATCAACATTCGTAACGGTAAGGGTGGCGTCGATGATATCGATCACCTGGGTAACCGTCGTATTCGCTCTGTTGGCGAAATGGCTGAAAACCAATTCCGTGTTGGTCTGGTCCGTGTTGAGCGCGCTGTTAAAGAGCGTTTGTCCATGGCCGAGTCTGAAGAGTTGATGCCACAGGATCTGGTTAACGCCAAACCTG
>CAJQJT010000280.1 GCA_905478725.1 uncultured Pseudomonadales bacterium | reverse complement strand
CACACCCTGAACGCGGGCGCGAAAGGTATCACTCTCAACCACTAATTGGCCCACTGTAGTATTAGCATCCAGATACTGGCCATAGACCTGCTCCATCAGCGAGCGATAAGCATCGAGCTTTGAAGCCCTTATGGACAGCAGTCGCTGCTGCGCCGGATTGTCGTGGGGCTGAACACTAATCACCGCATAACCGGTGGCAACAATATTGCCCTGCACATTCACCATGGTCTCAACCAATGCCGCATTGTACTCATCCTTGGTCTGCGCACAGGCAGCCAAGAGCACAACAACAAGGCTCAGAAGGGTCATTTTCAAATATTTGAATACAGATCTGTTCATGGTGAATCCCGCTACGATCAAATGAATTAATGGTCGACAGTCTTGCCCGCAAATTCTGACTGTTCTATCTTTCTCTATCCATAACATCGGCAGTTGTACACCAGCCTTTAGTCTGGCGAGAGATTAAATCGCCTCAGCGGAGCCATGTACCAGCACCGCAATCCACTCTATTTCCCCCTCTGGCACAGATATTGCTATCTCTAGGCATAGACATCAAAAACACTTTTTCCTTAAAAGTTAACTTACTGTTTTCAATGGGTTTTATTAAATGGCTTCAGCAATACTGTCAAACATACGACAGGATATGTCGAGAATCGAACTGTCCACGCTGGGTGTTCCGGCGCTGGTACTGTTGATTATCTCGATGCTGATCCTGCCGTTGCCGGCATTTTTGCTAGATTTTCTCTTCACCTTTAATATTATTATTGGCCTGGTGATCATTATGGTCGCCATTAACAGCCAAAAGCCTCTCGACTTTTCATCCTTCCCCTCTATATTGCTGCTCGCCACCATGTTGCGCCTCGGCCTCAATGTTGCCTCCACCCGTTTGGTGTTAGTGAAAGGCCACGAAGGTCCAGACTCAGCCGGCAAAGTGATACAAGCCTTTGGTGAGTTTGTTATCGGCGGCAACTATTTAGTCGGTTTTATTATCTTTTCGATTTTGATGATCATTAACTTTATCGTTGTCACCAAAGGTGCTGGTCGAGTATCTGAAGTAATAGCCCGCTTTACCCTCGACGCCATGCCCGGCAAGCAGATGGCCATTGATGCCGATTTAAATGCTGGTGTTATCGATCAAGAAACCGCCAAGTTCCGTCGGGAAGAGATTACCCAGGAATCAGACTTCTTTGGTTCTATGGACGGTGCCTCCAAATTTGTTCGCGGTGACGCTGTTGCCGGCCTGCTGATTTTGATTATTAACATTGTTGGCGGCCTGATTATCGGTATTGGCCAGCATGGCCTGACCTTCTCTGAAGCCGGCCGCATCTATGTGCTACTGACCATTGGTGACGGTCTGGTTGCCCAGATCCCGTCGCTGCTATTATCTCTGGCCACCGCCATTATTGTTACCCGGGTAACCACCTCTGAATCTATGTCTGAGCAGGCCAAGAGCCAGCTCAACAACCCCATGGCATTTTTTGTTGCCGCCGGTATTTTGATACTTCTCGGCCTGGTCCCAGGTATGCCCCACTTTATGTTTTTAAGTCTGGGTGCCGGCTCTGCAGTCTTGGCCTACACCCTGGCCCAGAACACTCAACAGCAAGAACGGACTGTCATTATGGACGCCGTAACTTCAGAGACCGCCAGTGCCAATCAACAAGAACTCGGCTGGGATGACGTGGATCAGGTTGATCTTGTGGGTCTCGACATCGGCTACGGTCTGATCCCGTTGGTTAATGTCGATGCTGGGGGCCAGCTGCTCACAAGAGTCAAAGGTGTCCGTAAAAAGCTCTCTGCAGAACTGGGCTTTCTTATTCAACCGATCCGTATTCGCGACAATTTAGATCTCGCCCCTGATGTCTACCATATTGTTATGAACGGCGTGGTACGGGGCAAAGGAGAAATTAAAGTCGGCCGTGAAATGGCGATCAATCCTGGTCAGGTCCACGGAGAGCTCGAAGGCACAGCCACTAAAGAACCGGCCTTTGGTTTAGATGCCATATGGATCGACCCGAGCCAGCGCGACTATGCCCGCACACTGGGCTATACAGTTGTCGACTCCGCCACGGCCATCGCCACTCACCTTAATACCCTGCTGCGAAGCAACTCCTCGGAACTGCTCAGCCACGATGAAACCCAGCAGCTGCTCGATAAGGTAGCGGCTCGCGCGCCGAAATTGGTGGAAGACTTGGTACCGGGGAAATTGCCTCTGGCAACCATTACCAAGGTCCTGCAAAACATTCTCGACGAGTCGGTTTCGGTACGCGATATGCGCACCATTATTGAGGTTCTGTCCACAGAAAGCGCTCGCACTCAAGATGCCGATGAATTAACTGCAGCAGTGCGACCACGACTTGGACGGATGATTGTTCAGGGGCTGGTAGAGATTAATGACAGCCTGCCAGTGATTACACTGGAGCCCAACCTCGAGCAAATGCTGCACAATATATTACAGCAGAGCAGCGCCAACCAGGGTTTGATTATTGAACCGAAACTGGCCGAAGGACTGTTTAAAGCCCTCGCCGAAAATACTCAAGAAGTTGAAAATCAAGGACTGCCAGCAGTGCTGGTAGTGTCGCCAGGAATTCGCCCCTGGCTGTCAAAAATAATCCGCCATCGACTCGCGGATCTCACGGTTCTCTCCTACAGCGAGATTCCGGAAGATCAATCAGTAAAAGTCGTAGCCACCGTTAGCATCGACGAACAGACTTAACACAGGGTAATTGAACAATGGAACTACAGCGAATTTTGGCCAGCAACACTCGCACTGCAATGGAGCAGGTCTTCAACCTATATGGTGAAGACGCAATGATTGTTGCCAACAACCGAGTAAAGGGCCAAACCGAAATTATTGTTGCTCTCGACCTTGTGTCAGAGGTTAAAGCCGCCCTCAACAAAGCACCCAAGGTGGCAACTGAAGCCCATAACGCAGAAAAATTTGGTGAACTGATCGAAGCCCATATTGAAGGGAAAGCAGATTTTTACCAAACTCCTAACGAAGACACAAAGGGCCATGGCGATCTTGTTTTCGGTCATGACTCCAATGCTTCTCTCGATTTTCTGCACCGTGTATTGTGGTAAATTGTA
>CAJQJT010000279.1 GCA_905478725.1 uncultured Pseudomonadales bacterium | reverse complement strand
CTGCTCATTGGAGTGGCTGTAGCGAAGCTGACTGTCCATAGACAGTGCCTGAGAGGTAATCATAGCTGCGGAGGCGGCGTCACCACCTGCAGTTGCCGCCAGTACCACTGTAGCCAAGAGTCCGGCCATACTAATCATTGAGTTTTTTTTCTGTGCCTCAGTGCCGCGGGAGAAATGCCGTTGACTGAGGTGCGCCAGCTCGTGAGCCAAGACCGAGGCCATTTGATCTTCATTCTCGGCGAAGGCAAAGACGCCGGTATGAAAACCGACCACGCCTCCGGGTACGGCAAAAGCATTCATTGTGGGGTTTTTGACTATCACCAATTCCAGGCGAGGATCTTCTAAATCGCTGTAGGTGGCTAAATTGTAAAGTAGCTGTTCAAGATAGATCTGCATCAGCGGATCATCATAGGCACGCACGCGACTGCGAAAGATTTTTAGCCAGATGCGGCCGAGCTCATACTCTTGGCTTTTTGAGATCATCCCTGAAGATGCATCACCAAGCACCGGCAGCTGTATTTCATTGGCCGTCAGAGAGCTGCTGAGAGGCCCTAGCAGGCAGCAAAGTATCAGGCTTCTAATTAGCTTGTGTAGTGGCAAAATAATCGCGATGGTCCTCTTGGGCCTAATTTTAAATAAAGGGTTTACAAATTTTGGGTATAAAGTGTGTCTATAAAGTATGGCTGCAAATCGTCAGAACAAACTAGCAACGCATAAACAGCCTTCGCTGCTGGCATTACTGTAGCGGAAAATTATGCACAGTTCGACAGTTGAAATGTTGACAAGTTTCAGGTCAGATAGCTCTCCTATATGGCGGCAGCCAAGTGCGCCCACTGGGTGGTATCTAAGCCCAGTAAAATTTTGCTAGAGCAGTTTCGAGAGGAAATGGATGAAAAAGATACTTCACAAATGGATTGAGCGCTATTTCGGCACTGAAGAGGCTCTGCTACTAACCATTATTCTAGTCGTCTCTCTGGTTGTTTTCGCCACACTGGGTGCGGTGCTAGGACCCGTATTTGCCGCTTTAATCCTGTCCTTTTTGCTTCAGGGCGTGGTGAACGCCTTAGTACGCTATGGCGTGCCTCGAGCTATGGCCCTAGTGAGCACCTATTTGATGTTTGTGGCGGGTTTCATCTCGGTGATTGTTATCTTGATTCCGATTATCGGTCGTCAAACGTCGCTGTTGATTGGCGAGCTGCCAAATATGATTTCCGGGCTACGGGATTTAGCCGTGGCACTGCCGGAGCGCTACGCCGAATACGTTAGTCCGGAGCAGTTTCAGTCAATCACTGAGCGACTATCAGAAGAGGTAGGGCGACTATTAGAGCAGGCTCTATCGTTTTCCATTAGTAGCTTTCCCAGCATTATCGGGGTGATGATCTATCTGGTGTTAGTGCCTCTGTTGGTGATGTTTATGCTCAAAGACAAGGATCAGCTGCTGCTGTTTTTGAGTAACTTACTGCCAGAAGAGCGTTCTGTGATGCGCACTATCTGGAATGAAATGGATATGCAATTCACCAACTATGTGCGCGGCAAGGCCATCGAGATACTGATTATTGGCCTGGTCTCCTACGCTGTGTTCCTGTGGCTGGGTGTCAACTACGCCGCCTTATTAGCGCTAGTAGTAGGCCTCTCTGTGTTAGTGCCCTACATTGGCGCCACGGTAGCGACTATTCCTGTGCTTTTGGTAGGCTATATGCAATGGGGCTTTAGCAACGATTTCTTCTGGCTGTTCGGGGCCTACGGTGTGATTCAATTTGTCGACGGCAATATATTGGTGCCACTACTATTTTCCGAAGTGGTTAACCTGCATCCGGTCTTTATTATTGTCGCGGTCCTATTATTTGGCGGCATTTGGGGCTTCTGGGGTGTGTTCTTTGCCATTCCATTAGCGACCTTGGTAAAGGCGGTATTCAACGCCTGGCCTCGTAGGGCCCAGCAGGAACTGAGTTTACAGCCGCCCCTGGACTTGGTTAGTGAGACCAGTGGCGATACGAATCCCAGCGCTTAGGCGCTGGTCTGTTCCTCTGGTGCGGTAAAAGAAATCGCCTGCCGAGGCTCTGAATAAGTGCGCTGTAAGACGAAAAAACACATACAAAAGGAACTGTCCATGGGCAACAGATTAAGTACTTTCTGGCTTCTAATGCTGGTGGTTATTACGACCGGTTTACAGCAGGGCTGTTCAGGTCCAGATCAGTCGGCCCATCCCCAGGGCATTGTTGTTAGTCCCAATGACAGCCGTGAATATCGCCATTTGCGGCTGCCCAATGATATGCAAGTACTGCTGATTTCAGATCCCAGTAGCGATAAGGCTGCGGCCTCTTTGGATGTCTATGTGGGTAGTTATCAGAACCCAAAGGACCGTGCCGGTCTGGTACATTTTCTTGAGCATATGCTGTTTTTGGGTACCGAGAAATACCCTGAGCCCGGTGAATATCAGAGCTTTATCAGCGAGCACGGTGGCAGTCATAACGCCGGTACTGGTTTGGAAAATACCAACTATTTTTTCGACATAGATGCGGTCCATTTAGAGCCCGCTCTGGATCGCTTTGCGCAGTTTTTTTCAGCGCCCAACTTTGATGCCAAATATGTAGACCGTGAGCGCAACGCTGTGGAGTCGGAGTATAGGCTCAAATTAAAAGACGACAGTCGTCGAGGTCTGGATGTACTTCAGGAGCAGGTTAATTCGCAACATCCACTGAGTAAGTTTACCGTTGGCAATCTGGATACTCTAGCCGATTTCGACGGCCGCCCACTGCGTCCTGAGTTACTGGCAATCTATAAAAAATACTACTCCGCCAACATTATGAAGTTGGTAGTGCTTGGCAGTGAGAGTCTTGATGAGCTGCAAGCCATGGTCGAGCCACGCTTCGCGCCGGTGGTTAATAATCAGGTGGTGGTGAATGCACCAGCTGCGCCGTTATTTGCCCCGGGACAGCTGCCGATGCAGCTGTCCATTGTGCCATTGCAAAATTCCCGCTCCCTAAGCCTTAATTTCCCTCTGCCTAAAATGTTTCCCTACTGGCAGAAAAAACCGGCTAGCTATTTGGCGGCACTCTTGGGGCACGAAGGTGAGGGAAGCTTACTTGAGGCTCTAAAAGTCCGCGGTTGGGCCGAGGGGCTGTCTGCGGGAACCGGTCTGGAAGATCGTGGTGGCGCGCTGTTTTTTGTGGATATCTCCCTAACACCAGCTGGTCTTGCGCATCAGGCTGAGATTGTTGAGATGTTCTTTGCCAAGGTGCAGATGATAGCTCAGCAGGGTATTAACAAGTGGCGCTATCTGGAAACGGCTCAGCTTAATGAGATTGCTTTTCAGTTCAAAGAAAAACAGAACCCTATGGGTTATGTATCAATGCTGTCGTCAAAAATGCAGCGCTATCCCATTGAGGAAGTGCTCCATGCGAATTACGTGATGAATGAATTTGATGCTGGTCTGCTGGGCTCTGTGGCGGCACGCTTAACCCCGGATAATATGCTGTTGTCTCTCACCGCGCCGGAGGTGGATACGGATAAAGTCAGCCTCATGTATCAGACACCTTACTCTGTAGCGAAGATTCCTGATGCTGATCTCGCCAAGTGGCGTTCACCGAACGCTTTCGCGGACCTGGGGCTGCCCAGTGCTAACCCCTATATTCCAGCTGACCTGAGCCTGATCGACTCCAGTAAGACCTTGAAAGCACCGCAGTTGATTGTTGACAGCAAGCAGATCAGTGCCTGGCACTTCCCCGATACGCGCTTTGGTGTACCTAAGGCGCATATTATCGTGTCACTGCAGACTCCTGGGATTGATTCCCCTGAGGCATTTGCGGCGCTGGAGTTATATCTCGCCTATATCAATGACCAACTCAGCGCAGCGGTCTATCCTGCCCGGGAAGCTGGATTGAGCTTTTCCCTGCAACCCAGTGATCGCGGTATTGCCATAGTTGTCGGTGGTTATTCGGATAAACAGGCAGTATTGCTTGAGGATATTCTCACTGCACTAGCCAACCCAAACTGGGATGCGGCGCGCTTTGAGCGGATTCAGCAGAGCCTTTCGCGAGATATGAGTAACTTTGCTCAACAGTATCCGTTCCGCCAAGTGGTGGCGAGTTTTAATTCATTGATCAAGGGCCAGTGGACGCCGCTGCAAAAGATCGCCGGGGTAGAGCAGTTATCTATGCCTGAGCTACAGCGGTTTGCTGCCGAATTACTGGATGTTTTGGCTCTTGAAGTGCTGATCAGCGGCAACCATAAGCAGGACTCGGCTATGGGCTTAGTGGCCAGCTTATCCTCCTGGACAGAGTTGCAGCAGACTGCAGTGATCCAGTCTGTGGCCAAGTTACCCCTCGGTGAGCAGCGAGCGCAGATTCCTGTGGATCATACGGATGCAGCCTTAATGCTCTATCTTCAGGGGCGGGATGATAGCCTGGCGGAGCGTGCGCATATGTTGCTGCTTGGGGAAATGCTCTCCTCGCCGTTCTATACTAGTTTGCGCACTGAAAAGCAGCTCGGTTATGTGGTGGCGGCCTTCGCTAGCAATCATTTACGGGTTCCTGGTTTAGCTATGGTGGTGCAGTCTCCAAGTGCTGATGTAGTTACGATTAAGTCTGAAATGACTGGGTTCTTAACGGCTTATAAAGATCAGGTGGCGATTCTCACAGAAGCAGATTTGCAGCGCTATAAAGCCTCGGTATTGAGCGGCCTTGAAGAGACGCCGAAGAATCTTGGCGAGCTTAATGGCCGTTTTATGGAGTCTCTGGGCCTAGGCTATAGCGGATTCGATTTTCGCCAGCAGCTAACAGCCGAGATTGCATCGGTGACGATCAAGAGTCTCAGCAGTGCCTATGAGGCCGTGACCTCGGATCAGTTGCGCGGACTGGTCGTGGAGACGATAGGCGGGGATCAAGAGGGCGTTATGGTAGATTTACGTAGGTCAGGCATGATTTATGAATATGAATTTCAATAAATTGGTCATATTCGACCATCTTGTAATTTTACTAACTTTAGATTTTTAGGGTAAAAGTTAGTATTAACAATAGCTTAAAAATAATCTCAGCGAATGTGCGAGATTTTTGGCTAGATGTATGATCCTGATTTGCCATTGATTTCGTAATTTAACTACATTAAAATTGCGAGCACATTTTTACGCGCGATGATTCAGTCCAAATTGGGTCATTAAACTGCCGTAGATAACCGTTTAATTAACAACTGGTTGGTGATGAATGACTAAGGATTTAGATCCGTTTGAAACTCAGGAATGGCTTGAAGCCTTCGATGCAGTGCACAAAATCCACGGCGACGAACGAGCGAACTTCCTCCTCAGTCAGCTGCAGTCACACGCCAGCGACCAGGGCATAAAGCTGCCGCCATCGGTCACCACACCTTTCCGTAACACCATCTCTTCTCACCGCGAAAAGCGCATGCCTGGCGATCTGTTTATGGAACGCCGCATTCGCTCATTGATCCGTTGGAACGCTCTGGCCATGGTGATGCGCGCGAACAAGAAAAGTGAAGGCATAGGCGGTCACATTGCCAGCTTTGCTTCAGCTGCGACACTCTATGATGTCGGCTTTAACTACTTCTTTCGTGGCCCCGAAGGCGATGATTTAGGTGATCTAGTGTTCTTCCAGGGACACAGTGCCCCGGGTATGTATGCACGCTCGTTTTTAGAAGGCCGTCTGAGTACAGAGCAGATGGATAACTTCCGTCGCGAAGTCGATGGCGGCGGGTTGTCATCTTATCCGCACCCCTGGTTGATGCCGGACTACTGGCAGTTTCCAACCGTATCCATGGGCCTTGGCCCGATTCAAGCAATCT